>JALZDI010000091.1 GCA_030862655.1 Actinomycetota bacterium
CCCGACACCGGCTCGCTCGCGGCCAGCAGGGCGCCGGCGCCGTCCTTGCGGGCCAGCCCGAGCTCGAGGGCCTCCTTGCGGGCGGCCAGCGCGGCGCGCTCCCGCTCGGCCTCCTGCGCCTCCTCGCGGCGCTTGGCCAGCCGCTCGCTGAGGTCGTCGAGCTGCGCCTGCGCCGCGTCGTGCTCCTCGTCGAGCCCGCGCTCGCCCGCGTCGAGGCTGGCCACACGGGTCTCCAGCGCGGTGAACTCGTGCTGCGCGCGGTCGGCGCGCGCAGCCGCCTCCTGGTGTGACGTGCTCAGCCGGCCCAGCTCGTCCTCGGCCGCGGCCGCGCGGCTCTTCAGCGCGTTGACCTGCCCGGTCAGCCGTGCCAGGCCCTCGCGGCGGTCGGCGGCGGCCCGGACCAGCCCCGCCACCCGGCGGTCCTCGTCGCTGTGGGCGGCCTCGGCGGCCCGCCGGGCCTCGACGGTCTCATCGAGGGCGCCGCGGTGCCGCTCGACCTCGGCGCCGATCTCCTGCTCCTGGGCCCGCACCCGCTCGGCCTCGGCCTCCAGCTCCTCCGGGTCCCGCCCGGGCCGGTCCTCCTCGTCGGGCTCGTCGGCGAGGTTGCGCACCCGCTCGGCGGCCAGGCCCTGGGTGCCCTTGAGCCGCTCGCGCAGGCCGGACAGGTGGTACCAGTGCTCCTGCGCGGCGGCCAGCCGCGGCGCGTCCTCGCGCAGTGCCTCCTCGAGCGCGGCCTCCTCCTCACGGCCGCGGGTCAGGTCGGCCTCGACCTCGGCCCGCCGCTCTCGCAGCGCCGACTCGTCGGCCAGCTCCTGCTCCAGCGACGTGCGCGCCCGGACCAGGTCGTCGGCGAGCAGCCGCGCCCGCGCGTCGCGCGCGTCCGACTGCACCACGACCGCCTTGCGCGCCACCTCGGCCTGCCGGCCCAGCGGCTTGAGCTGGCGCCGGATCTCGCTGAGCAGGTCGCCGAGCCGGTTGAGGTTGCCCT
This sequence comes from Actinomycetota bacterium, assembly GCA_030862655.1. The sequence continues at coordinate 989 of JALZDI010000091.1, forward strand.
CGGTGGCGTCGAGCTTGCGCAGCGCCTTCTCCTTGCGCTTGCGGTGCTTGAGGACCCCGGCGGCCTCCTCGATGAAGCCGCGCCGCTCCTCGGGCGAGGCGTGCAGGATGCCGTCGAGCTGTCCCTGCCCGACGACCACGTGCATCTCACGGCCGATACCGGAGTCGCTGAGCAGCTCCTGCACGTCGAGCAGCCGGCACGACTGGCCGTTGATGGCGTACTCGGAGCCACCGTTGCGGAACAGGGTCCGCGAGATCGTGACCTCGGTGTAGTCGATGGGCAGCGCACCATCGGTGTTGTCGATGGTCAGCTGCACCTCGGCCCGCCCGAGCGGCGCCCGGCCGGCGGTGCCGGCGAAGATGACGTCCTCCATCTTGCCGCCGCGCAGCGACTTGGCACCCTGCTCGCCCATCACCCAGGCGAGCGCGTCGACGACGTTGGACTTGCCCGAGCCGTTGGGCCCGACGATGCAGGTGATCCCGGGCTCGAGGGCCAGCGTGGTCGACGACGCGAACGACTTGAACCCGCGGAGCGTCAGGCTCTTGAGGTACACGTGCGAGGCTCCCTATGGCAGGTCGGTGCTGGTCCTTTGGGGAAGGCCGACCCGAACACTACCGGTCGGCCAGGACCGTCCCGCGAAGCCTCGCCGAGGGCTCAGACCTGCAGCCCGAGCGCGGAGACCAGCCTCCCGGTCCGGCGCGGGGGTGACGGCAGGAGCCGGTCATGAAGAACGGGACGCCGCGTCGTCGCGTGGCGTCCCGTCCGGGGGGGTGGGTGCAGGGCGGTCAGGTGAGCGCGGGCTCGCGCTCGCGCTCGGGCTCGAACGTGAGCGGCTGACCGTCGTGAAGAGCAGCGGCGAGTGTGTCGTTCTCGTCCTGGAGGCGCATGATCTGCTTCTCCAGGTCGTGAACGCGCACGCGCAGGCGCCGCGCTTCCTCGAGGAGGCGGGGGTCCTGCCCGCCGACGTACCCGAGGAGTGCCTTGGCCATAGATGTCCTCCGCGGTGAAATGCCGAAAATCTGCACATCCCCAGCCCGGACTGTCGGGGCGATGAGGGTGGGGTGCTCGCCTTCAAGGGTCGCACCCGGGTGGCCTCGGGGTCAAGTTGGGCCAGGCCTCCTGACCCGCCCGGGCGGGGGCCTACCAGCGGGCCCGTCGCGGACGCGGCTGGCACCGCGGGCAGGTGTACGCCGAGCGGTTCATGAACGGGTCGCGGCGCACGGGCGTGCCGCAGCGGCGGCAGGGCTCGCCGCCGCGTCCGTAGACGTCGAGCGAGCGCTCGAAGTACCCGCTCTCGCCGTTGACGTCGACGTAGAGCGAGTCGAACGACGTACCGCCCTGGCCGAGCGCGTCGCGCAGCACGTCACGCACCGCCGCCAGCAGCCGCTCGGCCTCGCCGCGCCGCAGCGTCTCGGTCGGCCGGGCGTAGTGCAGGCGCGCGCGCCACAGCGCCTCGTCGGCGTAGATGTTGCCGACCCCGGAGACCAGCCGCTGGTCCAGCAGCGCCCGCTTCACCCCGGTACGGCGCCGGCGCAGGGCCTGCAGGAAAACCCGGTCGTCGAAGTCATCGCCAAGCGGGTCAGGGCCGATGTGGGCGATCTCGGCCGGCAGCAGCGCGCCGTGCGGCGACACCAGCAGGCCGCCGAAGGTGCGCTGGTCGCAGAACCGCAGCTCCAGGCCGCCTGGGCCACCGGACAGCGTGAGCCGCACCCGCAGGTGCCGGTCGGGTGCCGCGTCGGCCGGGCGCACCAGCAGCTGGCCGCTCATGCCCAGGTGCGCGACCAGCGCGTCCTCGTCGTCGACCGGCAGCCAGAGGTACTTGCCGCGCCGGCGGGCGCCGGTGAGACGGCGACCGGTGAGCGCGGCGGCGAAGTCGAGGGGCCCGGCGAGGTGGCGGCGGACGGAGCGCGGCTCGAAGACCTCCACCGCCTCGACCCGCCGGCCGACCACCCCCTGCTGCAGGCCGCGGCGGACCACCTCGACCTCGGGCAGCTCGGGCACAGCGGTCAGGACACGTCGACGACGGTGGACTTGATGGCCTCGTAGGCGGTCTCGGCGGCCTGCTGCTCGGCCTCCTTCTTGCTGCGGCCTGAGCCCTTGCCGTAGATCTCGGTGCCCACCCGGACCCGGGCGGTGAAGGTCTTCTGGTGGTCGGGCCCGGACTCCTCGAGCAGGTACTCGGGTACGCCGAGCGAGGCGTTGGCCGCCAGCTCCTGCAGCGATGTCTTCCAGTCCAGCCCCGCGCCCATCGTGGACGCGGCCGCGATCACCGGGTCGAAGAGCCGGTGCACCAGGTCGGTCGCCACCACGAACCCGCCGTCGATGTAGACCGCCCCGATGACCGCCTCCACCGTGTCGGACAGGATCGAGGCCTTGTCGCGCCCGCCGGTCGACTCCTCGCCCCGGCCGAGCCGCACGTGCGAGCCGAGACCGAGCGTGCGGCCGACGTCGGCGAGGGCGCGGGCGTTGACCACCGCGGCACGCAGCTTGGCCAGCCGCCCCTCGGACAGGTCGGGGTGGGCGCGGTAGAGCGTCTCGGTGACGATCACGCCGAGCACGGCGTCGCCGAGGAACTCCAGCCGCTCGTTGGTGGGCAGGCCACCGTTCTCGTAGGCGTAGGACCGGTGGGTCAGCGCACGCTCGAGCAGCTCGGGCGTCAGCTCGGGGACCCCGAGTTCGGCATGCAGCTCGCCGAAGGCCGCCGGCTCGGTCACGGCCGCCGGGGTCTCAGAGCACCTGGCGGCGGTCGTTGCGCCCGCCGTACTGGCCGCACTCGGGGCACGCCCGGTGCGGGAGGTGCTGGGAGCCGCACGCGGGGTTGGCGCAGGTCACCAGCGACGGTGCCGTGGCCTTCCACTGCGACCGACGGTGGCGCGTGTTGCTGCGCGACATCTTCCGCTTCGGAACAGCCACGATCTACTCCTCGTCCGTGCCGGCGTCGTCGCGCCCGGCGGTTGGGGTTGCTCTCGTCTCGGACCGCTCCGGCAGTCCGCTCACCTCGGCCAGCGCCGCCCACCGCGGGTCGATGCGCTCACCGTGGTCGTGGTCGGGGTCGTCCGCCAGCCGCGCCCCGCAGTCGGGGCACAGGCCTGGGCAGTCGTCCCGGCACAGCGGCCCGAACGGCAGCGACAGCACCACCGCGTCTCGGACCAGGGGCTCCAGGTCGAGCAGGTCACCGTCGAGACGGCTGACCTCCTCGTCCTGCATCCCCTCCACGGGCTCGTCGTCCTCGTCGTCGTAGGTGTACAGCTCCTGCAGCTCCACCTCCAGGTCGTGCTCGAGCGGGTCCAGGCAGCGGGCGCACTCACCCACCACATGGACCCGAGCCGTGCCGGAGACCAGCACGCCCTCCATCACGGCCTCGAGCCTGAGGTCGAGCTCGACGGGGCTGCCCTCGCGGACACCGAGAACGTCGATACCCAGGTCTGCCGGCGCCGGCGCGGAGCGTGACTCCCTGCGCTCCGACCCAGGCCGGCGGCCGAGCTCGCGGGTGTCGAGCACGAGCGGCGCTCTGGGGTCGAGACTGCTCAGGGAGGGTCACCGCCTCCGTCGTCGGGCACAGCAGACCACGGCCCTCCGGAGAAGACCGCGGCACAGCCTACCCGCTGGGCTGGGGGTCGCCCAAACCGGACGGGCCGCTCGGCCCGGCCGGGCTGGACGGGTCAGCCACGGTCGTCGCCGGGCAGCAGGATGTCGTCGACGCCTTCCCGGCCGAAGGCGTCGAGGTCGCTGCGGCCGTGCAGCCGTTCCCGGCCCCTGCTGACCGCCTCGAGGGTCTTCACCAGCGAGACCTCGAAGTTGGCCAGCCGGCTGTCGACGTACTCGTCGGTCTCACGGCGCAGCTCGACGGCCTCCTCCTTGGCCTCGGCGCGCATCCGGTCGGCCTCGATCTTGGCGACCCGGTAGACCTCGGTGTCGCCCACCAGCCGGTCGCGCTCGCGGTGCGCCTCGGCGACGATGCGCTCGGCCTCCGCCCGCCCCTGCGCGACCACGCCTTCGCGGTCGGCCGCCATCTGCTTGGCCTCGGCCAGAGCCTTCGCCTGCTCGGCCTCGAGCGCGTCCAGCTCCGCCAGCAGCTCGGTGCGGTTGACCACCGCCGACGCAGACATCGGCATCGCCCGCGCGGCCTCGACGGCGCTGCGGATCTGCGCCAGGCGCTCGTGCACGTCCACCCAGGTGTCCTCGTTCCTCGACGGTCCTTGAACTACTGTCGGCTTGCCGACTGCACAAAGATACGTGGCGACCAGCCCCGATGCCGAACCGAGGCGACCTCACGGTGCGGGCTCAGCCGCCCTCGCGCCGCTCCTCGAGCCGTTTCATCAGCCGGGGCAGCACGTGCTCGGGCAGCAGCCCGGACACGTCCCCCCCGTACGCAGCGACCTCCTTGACCAGGCTGGAGGCCAGGAACGAGTACTCGGGGCTGGTCGGCACGAACACCGTCTCGACCGGCGCCAGGCTGCTGTTCATCTGCGCCATCTGCAGCTCGTAGTCGAAGTCGCTGACCGCGCGCAGGCCCTTCACGATCGCGACGATGTCGCGGTCGCGGCAGAAGTTGACCAGCAGACCGTGGAAGGAGTCGACCTTGACGTTGGGGAAGCCGGCGGCCACCTCGCGCAGCATGTCCATGCGCTCCTCGACGGTGAACATACTGCGCTTGCTCTTGTTGACGAGTACGGCGACCACGACCTCGTCGAACAGCGTCGAGGCCCGCGCGATGATGTCGAGGTGACCGTTGGTCACCGGGTCGAACGACCCGGGGCAGACGGCTCGACGCACGCGCGGATCCCCTCACGGTCTGGCTAGGTAGCGCGACCGTACCAAACCGCCGTCTCGCCGTAGCGCCGCGTGCGGTCGCCGCGCAGCCCCGGCGGCCAGGCGAGGTCGGGCCCGCGGCCGGACCGCTCGACGACCACGACGGCGTGCGGCGCCAGCCAGCCCTGGTCGACCAGCCGGGCCAGCACGGACGTGACGACGTCCTCGGCCAGGTCGTAGGGCGGGTCGAGGAACACGATGTCGTAGGGGTCGTGGGGCTCTCGCGGGGGCCCGGCTACCAGCGACTCGGCGCGGGCGACCAGCACCTCGACGCCGGGCAGCCCCAGGGCCTGCACGTTGCGCCGGGCCACCCCTGCGGTCCGGCGGTGCTGCTCGACCAGGGTCGCGTGGGCCGCACCGCGCGAGACCGCCTCCAGGCCCACCGCCCCCGAGCCGGCGTACAGGTCGAGGAACCGCACCCCCGCCCACGAGCCCACCGCGGCCTCGAGGGCGGAGAAGACCGCCTCCCGCACCCGGTCCGACGTCGGCCGGGTGCCCGCCCCCGGCGGCGTCGCGAGCCGTCGCCCGCCGGCGCTGCCGGCGATGATGCGGGTCACGCCTTCTCCAGGTAGTCGGCCTGCTCGGACTCGACCAGCTCGGCCACCGCGGCGGCCAGCGCCGGGTGCCCGGCCAGGTCGGGGTCGGCCACCACCACCGCGTCGGCGACCTCCCGGCCCTGCGCGATCACGTCCTCGTGGCGCAGCACCGACAGCAGCCGCAGGCTGGACCGGCGGCCGGACTGGGCGGCGCCGAGCACGTCGCCCTCGCGCCGGGACTCCAGATCGACGCGCGCCAGCGCGAAGCCGTCGGTGGTGGCCGCGACCGCGTCCAGCCGCTCACGTGAGGGCGACCCGGCCTCCATGTCGGTCACCAGCAGGCACAGCCCGGGCGCCCGGCCCCGGCCGATGCGCCCGCGCAGCTGGTGCAGCTGGGACACGCCGAAGCGCTCGGCGTCGAGCACCACCATCACCGAGGCGTTGGGCACGTCGACGCCCACCTCGATCACCGTGGTCGAG
>JALZDI010000396.1 GCA_030862655.1 Actinomycetota bacterium
GTCCTGGCGCGCGTGCTGGCGGAGACCGGGCGACCGTTCGAGGCGGTGTTCGTGGCCGCAGACGAGGGCGAACGCGCCGAGATCGCGCGGGTGCGGCCGGCACCGCGCCAGCGCATCGACGTGGCCGAGCCGACGTGGAGGCTGCACGAGCGGGTCGGACGCGCCGACGTGGTGCTGGGACCGGCGGGCTCCTCGGCCTACGAATGGCTGTGCCTCGGCGCGGCGGTCGGCCTGGTGTGGGCGGACGAGGCCCGGGTCGAGGACTACCGGTGGCTCATGGTCCGGCGTGCCGTGGTGGGCCTCGGCTCGGCCGCGAGCCTGCGTGACGACCCGGGTCCCGGCGTCGACAAGGCGACCCGGCTGCTCAGCGACGCGCGGGAGCGGACCCGGCTGGCCGAGGCGGGGTGGCGGCTGGTCGACGGCCTGGGCCGCGCGCGGGTCGCCAACGCGCTGCTACGTCTGTGCTGACGGCTCGGTGTGCGGGACAGGGCGCTTGAAGACCGTGATCTCCCCGGCACTGCGTATGAGCGGGTCCTGGTACGAGCCGACGTGCGAGTAGCCGCGCGACTCGAACATGCCGACGATCCTCCCTGACGTGACGGGATCGACAACGCCGCCCTCCTGTCCGTCGACCGCCGTGCGCTTTCCCAGCTTGGAGTTCAAGGAGACCGCATACGTCACGCCCAGCCGGGCCACGGCAGAGATGTAGGAGTCGACGACCTCCGGCTCCATCTCTTGGAAGGAGAAGGAGTTGACGAAGACGTCATAGTGTCCGCGAACGTCGGGTAGCCGCCAGTTCGGCAGGCATCCGCAGCTCGGCACGTCCACCGACCCCTCGTCGGACACCTGGTCGTACGTGACCACGCGCTCGCTGCCGAAGAGCTCGGTCAGGTAGTACGACGCCACAGTCAGGAGCGGAGGGATGTCGAGGTTGAGATATCGGCCGTCGGGGCTGCGCTGGAGCACGATCTCCCCGAGCGCCCCGAACCCTCCTCCGATCTCCAGGAAGCTGCTCGGCGGGACGTCGACATGATGGGACAGGGCGGCAAGACAGAGCAGATAGTTGAGGTATGGCTTCCCCCAGCGCACGCCCGGGTCATCCGTCAGCGGGTAGAGCCGTCGCGGAGCGCCGACCTCGCTCTCGCCGTACGACACAAGGTCGAAGGGCCATCGGCTCTGGTCCCAGAAGAGTCGGACGGCATCAAGGTCGCGTTGCGCCTCCTTGAAGCCGTTCAGGTGTTTGGTGAGCTTCTGCCTCCGCAGGCCAGGCTGCGTTGCGGTGGCCTTCTCCACCACTGCCCGGAACGAGCGCCTCGAGAGCCCGGCACCGTACCGCGGGTAGAACCAGTAGCCGGCCGTCGGCCAGGACTTGAACGTCTCCAGCCCGTTGCGCTCGAGGTCGGCAAGGAGCTCCCGCAGCCCTGGGGTCCAGAAGTTGGTCGGACGGAACAAGGGGTCGCAGCGCTCGATCCCGTCGAGGAGGCGATCGTTGAGGCGTGCCCAGTCGGTCATGTTGCGCCCATGAGCCTTGTCGAATCGGAGTCATGCATCGCGGTGATGCTAGGCGACGGCCAGGGCGGCGAGTGCGGTCACCACGGCAGAGGCGTCTCGAGGCCTCGAGCCGCCGCTACCCACCAGAAGTCTCCGAGGCCGCGCCGCGCGGTCAGCTCGGCGGCCTCGGACGCTCTGCCCAGCGATGCGACGTAGCCGCTGGGGTCGGTGCGCGCGTCGTCGGGCGAGGGGCGTGTGGCGTCGACTCCCAGCGCCTGCAACGTCTCCCGCTGGGTGCTGCGGTGACCTCCGAGCGAGTCGACCGCGACGTGCGCGGTGATGTCACGGGTGCCGTCGGGCAGCACCTCCACCTGCCGGCCGTGCTGGTACGACGCGAGTGACCCCAGCGGGGGACGTGTCTCCTTGGTGTGGCCGTAGTCGATCGCGATCGCGAGGCCGCGCCGCAGCCGGCGTACGACGTCGCCCCAGGCCCGGTCGCGTGCGGAGCCGACCTCCGCGCGGGTTCCTGGCTCCGAAAGCGGCCACCAGCGTTTGAGCCACTGCTCGTGGCAACCCTCGCCCAGCACCTCCTCGCCGGTGCCGGGGTCGACGTGCACGTAACGCGCGACGCCGTCGTCGTCGACCTCGACGACATCACAGGGGATGTTGTCGAGCCACTCGTTGGCCACGACCAGCCCGTCGAGCTCCCCGCGGAAGTCCTCACGCCAGCCGATCTCGGCGGGCAGCCCCTCCGGCCGGGGCCCGAGGTCGACGCCGACCAGGTCGAAGCGGCCGGGCGCGAGCTCGTGCAGCTGGCGCAGCAGCTCACCGCCGCCGGCGCCGATGTCGGTCACCGCGGTCAGGCCGGTGCGGTCGAGCAGCGCGAGCACGGCTTGCGCGAACAGCGGCGAGGCGTGCACCGACGTGCGGAAGTGGTCGGCCGGCCGCTCCCGGCGGAAGAACCCGTCGGGGCCGTACAACGCCGCCGACCAGGCGTCCCGCCAGGTCGGCAGGTCGCGTGCCCTCATGCCCCAACCGTAGGACGTGGGCGCGGCAGGGGCCGA
>JALZDI010000092.1 GCA_030862655.1 Actinomycetota bacterium
GCTCGGAGGCTGACCTATCCGCCTCGCGGCGGGGCTGTGGCTGTTATTGTCCGCTGACAGCACGACGGGCCCTCGGCACGAGGGCAACGCTTGGAGGACACGGTGCTAGGCGCCTTCGTCAACGCGTTCCGCACGCCGGACCTGCGGCGCAAGTTGCTGTTCGTGCTGGGCATCATCGTGCTGTTCCGGCTCGGGTCGGTGGTGCCGGCGCCGGGTGTCGACTACTCGGCGGCCCAGGAATGCATCGGCGCGCTCGAGCGCGGCGGCAACAGCGCCGCCCAGCTGCTCAACGTGTTCTCCGGCGGGGCGCTGCTGCAGCTCGCCGTGTTCGCGCTGGGCATCATGCCCTACATCACGGCGAGCATCATCATGCAGCTGCTCACCGTGGTGATCCCGCGGCTCGAGGCGCTGAAGAAGGAGGGGCAGACCGGGCAGACCAAGATCACCCAGTACACCCGCTACCTCACCGTCGGCCTGGCGATCCTGCAGTCGACCACCTACGTCGCGATGGCGCGGGCCGGGTCGCTGTTCGGCACCGACTGCCCGTCGCCGCTGCTGCACAACCAGGCGATCTTCACCGCGCTGGTCTGCATCATCGTGATGACCGCCGGCACCGGCGTGATCATGTGGCTGGGCGAGCTGATCACCGAGCGCGGCGTCGGCAACGGCATGTCGCTGCTGATCTTCACCCAGGTGATCGCCACCTTCCCCGACGGCCTCCGTGCCGTCTACACGGCCAACGGCTGGCCGACGTTCGTGGTCGTGCTGGCGATGGGGCTCTCGCTCATCGCGGGCATCACGTTCATCGAGCAGGCGCAGCGGCGCATCCCGGTGCAGTACGCCCGCCGGATGGTCGGCCGCAAGATGTTCGGCGGGTCCTCGACCTACATCCCGCTCAAGGTCAACCAGGCCGGCATCATCCCGGTCATCTTCGCCTCCAGCCTGCTCTACCTGCCGGCGCTGGCGGTGCAGATCAACCCCGACGCGCCCTGGGCTGCCGTCGTCCAGGAGCTGTTCGTGACCCAGCAGCATCCGGCGTACATGGCGCTCTACCTCGCGCTGATCGTCTTCTTCACCTACTTCTACGTCTCGATCACGTTCAACCCGAGCGAGGTCGCCGACAACATGAAGAAGTACGGCGGGTTCATCCCCGGCATCCGCGCGGGCCGCCCCACCGAGGAGTATCTCGGCTACGTGCTGTCCCGCATCACCGCGCCGGGTGCGCTCTACCTGGCACTCATCTCGCTGATCCCGCTGATCGCCCTGATCGTGCTCAACGCCAACCAGAACTTCCCCTTCGGCGGCGTGTCCATCCTGATCATGGTCGGCGTCGGCCTCGACACCGTGAAGCAGATCGAGAGCCAGCTGCAGCAGCGCAACTACGAGGGGTTCCTGCGTTGATGCGGCTCGTCCTCGTGGGGCCCCCGGGCGCGGGCAAGGGCACCCAGGCGAAGTACCTCGCCAAGCACTTCGGCATCCCGCAGATCTCCACCGGCGACATCTTCCGTGCCAACGTGGTCGAGCGCACCGAGCTCGGCCAGGAGGCCAAGCGCTACATGGACGCCGGCGACCTGGTGCCCGACGAGGTCACGATCGCCATGGTCAAGGGCCGCCTGGGCGAGGACGACGCCGCGTCCGGCTTCCTGCTCGACGGGTTCCCCCGCACCGAGCCGCAGGCCGAGGCGCTCCGCGACATGCTGGAGCAGATGGGCACCCCGCTCGACGGCGTGCTCGAGCTGCGGGTCGACGACGACGAGGTGGTGCGCCGGCTGTCCGGCCGCCGTACCTGCCGCAAGTGCGGCCACGTGTGGCACCTGGAGTTCGACCCGCCGCGCAAGGCCGGGGTGTGCGACCTGTGCGAGGGCCAGCTGTTCCAGCGCGACGACGACCTGCCCGAGACCATCCGGCGCCGGCTCGACGTGTACGCCGAGCAGACGGCGCCGCTGGTCGACTTCTACAAGGACGCGGGGCTGCTGGTCACCATCGAGGCGGTCGGGCCGGTCGACGGGGTCACCAAGCGCGCCATCTCCGCGCTGGAGCCGTGATCTTCCGCGAGCGCGGCGTCGAGATCAAGACGCCCGACCAGATCGAGCGGATGCGGGCGGCAGGCCTGGTGGTCGGCGAGACGCTGGAGCTGCTGCGGCGGGCGGTCGAGCCGGGCGTCACCACGCGCGAGCTCGACGCGATCTCGGCCGAGCACATCGAGCGGTGCGGTGCGCTGCCGTCGTTCAAGGGCTACCACGGTTTCCCGGCCACCATCTGCACCTCGGTCAACGACGAGGTCGTGCACGGCATCCCCGGCGACCGCGCGCTGCGCGAGGGCGACGTGGTCTCGATCGACTGCGGCGCGATCGTCGACGGCTGGCACGGCGACGCCGCCGTCACCGTGCCGGTCGGCGCGGTGCCCGACGAGGTCACCGAGCTGCTTCGGGTCTGCGAGGAGTCGCTGTGGCGCGGGCTGGCGGCCGCCCGGCTCGGGGGGCGGGTCACCGACATCTCCGCCGCGGTCGAAAGCTACGTCCGGAGCCAGGGCGACTACGGCGTGGTCGAGGAGTACGTCGGGCACGGCATCGGCTCGGCGATGCACCAGCCGCCCAACGTGCCCAACTTCGGCCGCCCCGGCCGCGGGCCCCGGCTGGTGCCGGGACTGGCGCTGGCGGTGGAGCCGATGGTCACGCTGGGCACCAAGGAGACCCGCACGCTGGCCGACGACTGGACCGTGGTCACCGCCGACGGCTCGTGGTCGGCGCACTTCGAGCACTCGTTCACGCTCACCGACGCGGGCGCCTGGGTGCTGACCGCGGTGGACGGGGGAGCGGCCCGGCTGGGCGACCTCGGTGCCCCTTGCGCAGCTGGCGGCTGACCTACGACGCTGGCGCCTTACGGCCGCCGCCTCCGAGTGAGGCATTCGCGCAGTCTCGGCGGGAGGGTGCCCCTTCGCGGCGAGACTGCGCAGGTGCCCGGCGGGAGGGTGCCCCTTCGCGGCGAGACTGCGCAGGTGCCCGGGCGGGACCGCCGATTTCCCTTGCCCGTGGGCGTGGCGTAGACTAGTGCGTCGGCCCGAGACCTGGGTCCGTTGCGTGCTGCCCAGCGGCTGCCCCCTCTGATTCCCGGTGGGGGAAGGGCGCCCACAGCGGGGTCCTCGGACCACCGTAGGGACACCATCACCAGTGAGATTGCGGAGGACATGCCGAAGAAGGAAGGGGTCATCGAGATCGAGGGCACGGTCATCGAGTCGCTCCCCAACGCGTACTTCCGCGTGGAGCTCTCGAACGGCCACAAGGTCCTCGCACACATCAGCGGCAAGATGCGTCAGCACTACATCAAGATCCTCCCCGAGGACCGCGTAGTGGTGGAGCTCTCGCCGTACGACCTCACCCGCGGACGCATCGTCTACCGCTACAAGTAACGAGAGACTCGATGAAGGTCTACCCGAGCGTCAAGAAGATCTGCGACAACTGCAAGGTGATCCGCCGTCACGGGCGGGTCATGGTGATCTGCAGCAACCCTCGGCACAAGCAGCGCCAGGGCTGACCGCCAGGTCACCGAGGACCCACCAGCACGACCGGGCCCTCACCCACGAGCGTGACCGCTCACCTGGGAGCCAGCTCCACAGGTGTTGCCCCCGGACGGAGGCCGGGGCCCCGCCAGAACGGCCGGTGCAGACCGGCCCGAGGCGGGCGGGGACGCGGCACGCGAGAGACCTCCGACAACGGAAGGACACCCGCCACATGGCACGCCTCGTCGGTGTCGACCTGCCGCGCGACAAGCGCCTGGAGGTCGCACTCACCTACATCTACGGCATCGGACGTACCCGCGCCCACGAAGTTCTCGACACCACCGGGATCAGCCCCGACATGCGCGTCCACGAACTGGGCGACGACGAGCTGGTCAAGCTCCGCGACTACATCGAGGGCAACCTCCAGGTCGAAGGTGACCTTCGCCGCGAGGTCGCCGCCGACATCCGTCGCAAGGTCGAGATCGGCAGCTACCAGGGCCGCCGCCACCGCCAGGGCCTCCCGGTCCGCGGACAGCGCACCCGCACCAACGCGCGTTCGCGCAAGGGACCCAAGCGCACGGTGGCCGGCAAGAAGAAGGCGAGGAAGTAACAGATGCCCCCCAGGAGCCGACAGGCCGCAGGCGCCAAGAAGGTGCGCCGCAAGGAGAAGAAGAACATCGCCGTGGGCGAGGCCCACATCAAGAGCACGTTCAACAACACCATCGTGACGATCACCGACCCCACCGGCGCGGTGATCTCGTGGGCCAGCGCCGGCACCGTCGGCTTCAAGGGCTCGCGCAAGTCCACGCCGTACGCCGCGCAGATGTGCGCCGAGGCGGCGGGCAGGCGGGCCATGGAGCACGGCATGAAGAAGATCGACGTCTTCGTCAAGGGCCCCGGCTCGGGCCGCGAGACCGCGATCCGCTCGCTCGGTGCCGTCGGCCTCGAGGTCGGCACGATCCAGGACGTGACGCCCACGCCGCACAACGGCTGCCGCCCGCCCAAGCGCCGCCGCGTCTGACCGCCGACCCGCCTCGAACCTAGGAGATTTCGACACCATGGCCCGTTACACCGGACCCATGACGAAGAAGTCGCGCCGTCTGGGGGTCGACCTCATCGGTGGCGACAGCGCCTACGAGCGCCGTCCGTACCCGCCCGGCATGCACGGCCGCGGCCGCATCAAGGAGAGCGAGTACCTCCTGCAGCTTCGCGAGAAGCAGAAGGCTCGCCACACGTACGGCGTGCTGGAGAGGCAGTTCCGCCGCTACTACCACGAGGCACACCGCCGCCCCGGCAAGACCGGCGACAACCTCCTGCAGATGCTGGAGTCGCGGCTGGACAACGTGGTCTACCGGGCCGGGTTCGCCCGCACCCGGCGGCATGCCCGCCAGCTGGTCAACCACGGCCACTTCGTGGTCAACGGCCACAAGGTGGACATCCCGTCGTACCAGGTCAGCCAGCACGACGTGATCGACGTGCGCCCGAAGTCGCTGGAGATGACGCCGTTCATCGTCGCCCGCGAGACCCACGGCGAGCGTGTGGTGCCGGCGTGGCTGGAGGTCATGCCCAACCGGATGCGCATCCTGGTGCACCAGCTTCCGGTGCGTCAGCAGATCGACATCCCGGTGCAGGAACAGCTCATCGTCGAGTACTACTCCAAGAAATAGTCGGTCTGGGGGCTGCGCCCCCCGACTGCCCACCGAAGTCTGTGACCGTCATATAGCGGGCGGCACGGAAAGGAAACGCAAGTGCTCATCGCTCAGCGCCCCACCCTGGCCGAAGAGGTCGTCGACGACCACCGCTCCCGGTTCGTCATCGAGCCCCTGGAGCCGGGCTTCGGCTACACCCTCGGCAACTCGCTTCGCCGTACCCTGCTGTCCTCGATCCCCGGTGCCTCGGTCACGAGCATCAAGGTCGAGGGCGTGCTGCACGAGTTCTCCACGATCCCCGGGGTCAAGGAGGACGTCACCGAGGTCATCCTCAACCTGAAGTCGCTGGTCGTGTCCTCCGAGCACGACGAGCCGGTGACGATGTACCTGCGCAAGCAGGGGCCCGGCGCGGTCACCGGCGCCGACATCGCCCCGCCGGCCGGCGTCGAGGTGCACAACGCCGACCTGCACCTGGCCACCCTCAACGAGAAGGGCAAGCTCGACATGGAGCTGGTCGTCGAGCGCGGCCGCGGCTACGTGTCGGCGGTGCAGAACAAGAGCGTCGACGCCGAGATCGGCCGGATGCCGGTCGACTCGATCTACTCGCCGGTGCTCAAGGTGACCTACAAGGTCGAGGCGACCCGCGTCGAGCAGCGCACCGACTTCGACAAGCTCATCATCGACGTCGAGACCAAGCCGTCGATGCGCCCGCGCGACGCGATCGCCAGCGCCGGCAAGACGCTGACCGAGCTGTTCGGGCTGGCGCGCGAGCTCAACGTCGAGGCCGAGGGCATCGACATCGGCCCCTCGCCGGTCGACGAGCAGCTGGCCGCCGACCTGGCGCTGCCGGTCGAGGACCTCAACCTCACCGTGCGCTCCTACAACTGCCTCAAGCGCGAGGGCATCCACACCGTCGGCGAGCTGATCTCGCGCAGCGAGCAGGACCTGCTCGACATCCGCAACTTCGGGTCAAAGTCCATCGACGAGGTCAAGGCCAAGCTGATCGAGATGGGGCTGAACCTCAAGGACAGCGCTCCCGGCTTCGACCCGACCGCGGCGATCGCCGCCATCGGCGAGGACGAGGACGAGAGCTTCGTCGAGGACGAGCAGTACTAAGACCGCACACGACGATCCGGGTACCTGATACGGCCCGGACGCAAGGGAGAAGAAGATGCCCACCCCCACCAAGGGCAAGCGGCTCGGCGGCAGCCCGGCGCACGAGCGTGCGATCCTGGCCAACCTGGCCACCAGCCTGTTCGAGCACGGCGCGATCACCACGACCGAGACGCGGGCGCGGCGGCTGCGGCCGTTCGCCGAGCGGCTGATCACCAAGGCCCGGCGCGGCGACCTGCACGCGCGCCGGCAGGTGATGCAGACGATCCGCGACAAGGGCGTCGTGCACGTGCTGTTCACCGAGATCGGCCCGCGGTTCGCGACCCGGCCCGGCGGCTACACGCGGATCACCAAGGTCGGCCCGCGTCCCGGCGACAACGCGCCGATGGCGGTGATCGCGCTGGTCGAGGAGTCGATGGAGGCGGCGGCCCCCACATCGGGTACCACCTCGGGTGGCCAGCAGGCCGCGTCGACGGCCGCCCCCGCTGCGGCTGCGGCGCCGGCGGAGGAGCCGGCCGCGGGGGAGCCGACCGCGGAGGAGCCG
>JALZDI010000397.1 GCA_030862655.1 Actinomycetota bacterium
CGACCCGCAGCGTCACCGCCGCTCCCCGGTCAGGTCGGGAAGTCCGAGGTCGAGGTTCGGCTGCTCCAGACCGCCGTCGACCTCCAGGATCTTGCCGGTCACGTAGCCGCCGGCCCGCGAGCACAGGTACAGCACCGCGGCGGCGACGTCCTCGGCCTCGCCGATCCGGTGCAGGGGGGTGGCGTGCTCCATCGCGGTCCGGGTGGCCTCGTCGCCGAGCACGAGCTCCAGCGCCGAGGTCTGCACCGAGCCGACCGCGACGCCGTTGACGCGGATGTGCGGGGCGAGGTCACGCGCGGCGAGCCGGGTGTAGTGCGCCAGCGCCGCCTTGGCGGTGCCGTAGGCGAGGTAGCCCCGTCCGGACACCCGGCCGACCACCGAGGAGATGTTGACCACCGAGCCCCCGCGCGCGGGCCCACCGCCGTCCAGCATCACCGGTACGGCGGAGCGCACCAGCGCGTGCGCCGTACTCACGTTGAAGTGGAAGGCCTGCTCCAGGTACGCCGCGTCGGTGTCGAGCAGCGCGTTGGGGATCGTGCCCCCGACGTTGTTGACCACGACGTCCAGCCGGCCCAGCTCGCTCGCGGCGGTCTCGGCCAGCCCCGCGACGGCGGCCAGGTCGCTGAGTTCGGCGGGTACGACGACCGCCCGCCGGCCGGCCGCCTCGACCTGGCCGGCCACCTTCTCCAGGTCGCTCTCGGTGCGGGCGGACAGCAGCACGTCGGCGCCCGCCTCGGCGAGCGCGAGGGCGGTGGCGGCGCCGATGCCGCGCCCCGCACCGGTGATGACGGCGACCTGGCCGGTCAGTGCGAACCTGTCCAGGATCATGCGGACCTCTCTGCGGGGTAGGTCCCAGAAATGTAACAGGTTCTAGTCTCGCTGTCGCCGGGTCGCGAGCACCAGGGCACCCGACCCGAGCAACGCCGCCAGCACGGACCCGCCGAGCACGCCGACCTTGGCGTCGGCGACCAGCACGTCGGCACCCGGGAACGACAGCCCGGTGATGAACAGCGACACGGTGAACCCGATTCCCGCCACGACCCCGAGCCCCGCCATCATCTGCCAGCTTGTGCGGTCGGGCAGCCGGCCCACCCCGGCGCGCACGGTCAGCCACGAGGCCGCCAGGATCCCCACCGGCTTGCCGAGCAGCAGCCCCAGTGCCACGCCTGCGGTGACCGGCGCGGTGAGCGCCTCGACCAGCGCGCCGCCGCTCAGCGTGATCCCCGCGTTGGCGAACGCGAAGATCGGCAGCACCACGTAGCTGCTCCACGGGTGCAGCCGTGAGCCGACCCGCTCGGCCACCGGGACCGACTCGGCCAGCAGGAAGCGATAGCGGCGCAGCTCGTGGGCGTCGAGGTGGTGGTCGGCGATGGCGTCCTTGGCGTACTCGCGGGCCGCCTCCTGGTCCAGCAGCGGGAGTGCGGGGGCGAGCAGGCCCAGGGCGACGCCCGCGATGGTCGCGTGCACGCCGGACTCGTACGTCGCGAACCACACCACGACCCCGACCAGGACGTAGACCGACATCGACCACACCCGCAGCCGTCGCAGCGCCACGATCAGCAGCACCCCGCCGGCGGCGACGGCGAGCCAGCCCAGCGAGAGGTCGGCGGTGTAGAACACCGCGATCACCACGATCGCGCCGATGTCGTCGACGATGGCGAGCGTCAGCAGGAACACCCGCGCGGGCGACGGGATGCGCCGGCCCAGGAGGCCGAGAACACCCACAGCGAACGCGATGTCGGTGGCCATCGGGATGCCCCACCCCGAGGAGCCCGGACCGCCGGCGTTGAAGACCGCGTAGATGGCCGCTGGCACCACCATCCCGCCCAGCGCGGCGACGATCGGCACGCTGGCGGCGCGGGGGTCGCGCAGCTCGCCGGAGACGATCTCGTACTTGATCTCCAGCCCGACGACGAAGAAGAACAGCACCATCAGGGCGTCGTTCACCCAGTGCCGCAGGTCCTCGACGATCTGCACCGGCCCCAGCCGGATCGCCAGCTCGGTCTCCCAGAGCGCGTTGTACGACGCCGCCCAGGGCGAGTTCGCCCACACCATCGCCGCCACCGCGGCCAGCAGGAGGATGATGCCGCCCGCCGCCTCGACCCGCAGGAACCCCGCGACCGGTCGCCCGACGAACCGCGCCAGCGGCCGGTCGCTGGCCATCCAGATCGGCCCGGTCCGCCAGATGCGGTCGGTCTCGGCGCTCCTGCCGAGCCCTTCCATCGGGTCCTGCGGTCCGCTGGTCACACGCAGACGCTAGCGACCCCGGTGACGAGCAGAGTCTTCCGGTGGCCCGGAGCGGGAGAACCAGCGCGTCACCCCGATGGCCCGCTGCCTTGACGCGTCACCAGAATAGGGGGATGGGAGAGCTTCTGGAACGGCACCGGGCGGTCATGCCGAGCTGGCTGGCCCTGTACTACGACGACCCGCTGGAGATCGTCGCCGGCAGCGGACGCCGGGTGACCGGAGCGGACGGGCGCACCTACCTCGACTTCTTCGCCGGCATCCTGACCAACGCGATCGGCTACGACGTCGCCGAGATCTCCGACGC
>JALZDI010000093.1 GCA_030862655.1 Actinomycetota bacterium
GCCTCGAACCCGGCGGCCGCGCTCGCCAGCGCGTCCGGGTCGCGGCCGTCGACGACCAGGGTCCAGTGACGTTCGGCCAGCGCGGTGGCCAGCGCCCTCCCGAGACCACGGGATGCGCCGGTGACAAGGGCAACAGACATGGGTGAGCTCCTGCGGGTTCGACATGGGTACGCACAGAAGCGTGCAACTTGAAGTTAACTTCAAGTCAAGCAATCGCCGGCGACGAGACGGGGACCTGCTCAGTGCGCCGTGTCGACGTGCGGGTCGCGGCGTATGACGGTGAGCAGCAGCACCGACGCCAGGACGGTGCCGGCGAAGATCACCGAGGCCATCGGGACCGCCGTGCTGGTGCCCAGGACCCCGACGAGGGGGGCCGTCACCGCGCCCACGCCGAACTGCACCATGCCGAGCATCGCCGCGGCGGTGCCGGCCGCCTCCCCGTGCCGGGACAGCGCGAGCGCCGGCGTGTTGGGCAGCGCGAGACCGCAGGTGCCGATGACCACCGACAGCGGCAGCAGCAGCCCGAAGAGCCCGCCGTACCCGGTGGCGGTGGTGACCACCATGACGGCGGCGGCCACGCTGGCGCTGACCACCGCGAACGTCAGCACCTGGCTGGGGCGGAAGCGCCCGAGCAGGAGCGGGTTGAGCTGGGTGCCGAGGACGATGCCGAGCGCGTTGCAGCCGAAGACGAGCCCGAACGTGCGCTCGTCGAGCCCGTAGACCCCCTGCAGGACGAAGGGCGAGCCGGAGATGTAGCTGAACAGCGCCGACATCATCAGCCCGGCCACGAGCACCAGGGCGACGAACGTCGGGTCGCGCAGCAGCGAGCGGTAGGTCCGCAGCGTCGCCAGGGGTCGGGCGGACCGGCGCCGGTGCACCGGGAGCGTCTCGCGCAGACCGACCGCGGCGACCGCGACCAGCAGCACCCCGCAACCGGCGAGCACGACGAAGATCCCCCGCCACGACGTGTACTGCAGGATCAGCCCGCCCAGGCTCGGCGCCAGCACCGGCGCCGCCCCGATCACCAGCATCAGCCGCGACAGCAGCCGGGCCGCGCCGATCCCGACGAACTGGTCACGCACGATCGCCATCGCGTTCACGCTGATCGCGGCCCCGGCGAACCCCTGCAGCACCCGCACCGCGCTGAGGCTGACCACGTCGGGCGCGAGCGCGCACAGCACCGACGCGACGGCGTGCAGGGCGACCCCGGCCAGCAACGGCCGCCGCCGCCCCACCGCGTCCGACAGCGGGCCGATGACCAGCTGGCCGCACGCAAGCCCGGCCAGCATCCCGGTGAGCGTGAACTGCACGCCGGCGTCGCTCGCGTCGAGGTCGCGGGCCAGATCCGGCAGCGCCGGCAGATACATGTCGATGGTGAGCGGACCGAGCGCGATCAGCGCGCCGAGCACGAGCACCAGCTGGACGTAGCGGCGGCCGGTGGGAGCCACCGTCTCGGCTGCCGCCCCCGCACCCCGACGGGGACTCTCGTCGGTGCGGCTGGGCGGAGAGGTCACGGTCCCCCATCATTGCTCACTGCAAGGACAGTGCCGTCCTCGGACCCTGGGCGTCTACCGTGACCGGCATGGCGCTGGCGGTGTGTCTGCTGTTCGACGAACGCACCAACCGCTCACTGCGCCGCCTCTGGGACCGCCTGGAGGAGCTCGACGTACCCACGCTGCGCACGCACACGCATGGCCGGCACGTGCCGCACCTGTCGTACGCCGTGCTGCGCGACTGGCGCCTCGACGACGTCCGAGAGCGGGTCGAGGCACTCCCCGCGGGCCCCGCGGTGGACCTGCACTTCGACGCGCTGGGCACCTTCCGCCGCGGTCGGTCCTGGCTGGTCCCGGCCGTGACCAGCGACCTGGTCCGCCGCCAGGAGGCCGTCGTCGAGGCAGTCGCCGACTGCGGCGAGCTGCACCGGCACTACGCCCCGGGGGCGTGGGTGCCGCACTGCACGGTCGCCCCGCGGGTGCCGCTGACGGCGCTTCCGGTGCTGGCCGCAGCGGTGTACGACGTCCTTCCGCTGCCCGCCCGCGCCGACCGCGCCGCGCTGGTCGACAGCGGCACCGGCCGGGTGTGGCCGCTGGCGAGCCTGCCCTGAGCGCGCCCTTACACTCGCCCGGTGCCCCAGCTACAGCCGACGTTGCAGCCGATCTACGAGACCGTGCTCCAGCGCAACCCCGGGGAGGACGAGTTCCACCGGAGCGTGCGCGAGGTGCTGGAGTCGCTCAACGTCGTGGCGTCCAAGCACCACCAGTACGTCGAGCACGCGATCATCGAGCGGATCTGCGAGCCCGAGCGGCAGATCATCTTCCGCGTCCCCTGGGTCGACGACGCGGGCCGGGTGCAGATCAACCGCGGCTTCCGGGTCGAGTTCAACTCCGCGCTCGGCCCCTACAAGGGAGGGCTGCGCTTCCACCCCTCGGTCTACCTCGGGATCGTGAAGTTCCTCGGCTTCGAGCAGGTCTTCAAGAACGCGCTCACCGGCCTCCCGATCGGCGGCGGCAAGGGCGGCTCCGACTTCGACCCGAAGGGCAGGAGCGACGGCGAGGTCATGCGGTTCTGCCAGTCGTTCATGACCGAGCTGTACCGCCACCTCGGCGAGTACACCGACGTCCCCGCCGGTGACGCCGGGGTCGGCGAGCGCGAGATCGGCTACCTGTTCGGCCAGTACAAGCGGATCACCAACCGCTACGAGTCCGGCACGCTCACCGGCAAGGGGCTGGCCTTCGGCGGGTCGCGCGTGCGGCCCGAGGCGACCGGCTTCGGCACGGTCTACTTCGTCGAGCAGATGCTGGAGACCCGCGGCACGACGCTGGACGGCCGCCGCGTGGTCGTGTCGGGGTCGGGCAACGTCGCGCAGCACGCCGCCCGCAAGGCCGCCGAGCTCGGCGCGGTCGTGGTCGCCTGCTCCGACTCCGACGGCTACGTCGTCGACGACGGCGGGCTCGACATCGACCTGTTGATGCAGACCAAGCAGGTCGAGCGGCTGCGGGTGTCCGACTACGCCGAGAGGTGCGGCGACGGCGCCCACTTCGTCGAGGGCGGAGACGTGTGGCAGGTGCCCTGTGACGTCGCAGTGCCGTGCGCCACCCAGAACGAGCTCGACGAGGACGCGGCCAAGGCGCTGGTGGAGTCCGGCGTACTCGCGGTCGCCGAGGGCGCGAACATGCCGACCACGCCGGCGGCCGTACGCCTGCTGCAGGACGCCGGCGTGCTCTTCGGGCCCGGCAAGGCGGCCAACGCGGGCGGCGTGGCGACGAGCGCGCTGGAGATGCAGCAGAACGCCTCCCGCGACTCCTGGACGTTCGAGTACACCGAGAACCGGCTGCGCGAGATCATGAACGGCGTGCACGAGCGGTGCGCCCGGGCCGCGGAGGAGTACGGCGAGCCCGGCAACTACGTGCTCGGCGCCAACATCTCCGGGTTCGTGCAGGTCGCCGACGCGATGCTCGCCCTCGGCGTGGTCTGACCGCGATCGTCGGCGACCCGCCGTGGCAGAAGCGCGGCCGATAGCCTGCTCCGGTGAGCACAGACCGCGACCGCGACGAGGAGGGGCGGGCCCGGCAGGCGCGGCCGCGCGACGAGCTCGGCCGGCCGCTGCCGTACGGCAGCCAGGGCGTCGAGCCGGTGCCGGAGGAGCCGCTGCCGCCCGAGGAGACACTGCGCTACGCCCACGAGCTGGTCGAGGAGGGCCGGCCGTTCTCCGCGCACGAGGTGCTGGAGGCCCGGTGGAAGGCCGGGCCGCCCGAGCAGCGCGACCTGTGGCAGGGCCTGGCGCAGATCTGCGTCGGGCTCACCCACGCTCTGCGCGGCAACGCCACCGGCGCGCGGCGCCTGGTCGACCGCGGCTGCCAGCGCCTCGACGCCTACGCCGCCGCCGGCGGCCCGACGTACGACCTGGATCTGGCCGCCGTCGCCACCTGCGCGCGCGACCGGCTGCGCGACGCGTCCCGGTAGCGCCGGCGCGCGCCCTTGTGCCGACGACAGACAGGAGGTGGACCGTGCTGCTGGACAGGTGTGGGGTGCCGGTGGTGCTGGCCCCGCTGGCCGGAGGGCCCTCGACGCCGGAGCTGTGCGCAGCCGTGAGCGAGGCGGACGGGCTCGGCTTCCTCGCCGCCGGGTACCTGCCGGCAACCGAGGTCGCCGCGCGGATCGGCCGGACCCGCGAGCTGACGTCCCGGCCGTTCGGCGTCAACGTGTTCGTGCCGGGGCCCGGTGGCAACACCCGGGCCGTGCAGGGCTACGCGCAGCACCTCGAGGGGGAGGTCGCGGCCGCCGGCGTGGCGCTGGGAGAGCCCCGCACGGACGACGACGACTGGTCGGCGAAGCTCGACCTGCTCACCGGCGCCGCACCCGTGCCGCTGGTCTCGTTCACCTTCGGGTGCCCGGCTCCGGAGGTGGTCGCCCGCCTGCACGAGGCCGGCACCGAGGTGTGGGTGACCGTCACCGGCGTGGCCGAGGCGGATCTCGCCGAGCAGGCTGGTGCGGACGGTCTCGTGGTCCAGGGCTTTGAGGCCGGCGGGCACCGGGGCGGCTTCACCGACGACGACAGGGAGGCGCTGGGCCTGCTCGCCCTGCTGCAGAGCATCCTTCCGGCCACCGCGCTGCCGTTGGTCGCGGCCGGCGGCATCATGTCCGGGTCCGGTCTCGCGGCCGCACTCGCGGCCGGCGCGCGGGCGGCAGCGATGGGAACCGCGTTCCTCCGGTGCCCCGAGGCCGGCACGTCGCCGGTCCACCGGTCGGCGCTCGCGCAGGGCAGGCCGACCGCGTTGACCCGGGCGTTCACCGGCCGGCTCGCCAGGGGCGTCCGCAACCGTTTCCTCGACGAGCACTCGGCCAGCGCGCCCTCGGCGTACCCCCAGGTCCACCATCTGACGGCACCGCTGCGGGCCCACGGCCGGGCGGTGGGCGACGGCGACCTGGTGAACCTCTGGGCCGGACAGGCGTACCCGCTCGCGCAGGACGTGCCGGCGGGCGAGGTCGTCAGGCGCGTGGCCGAGGAGGCCCGTGTGGCGCTCGACCGCGCGCGCCATGCCCTCGAGCCATGAGGGCGGTGGTGGACCGATGAGCATCGAGCAGCTGGAGACCGACCCGCACCCGCTGCTGCGCAGCCTGCGGTCGGCCGGACCGGTCTCCTGGGTGGAGTCGCTCGGCGGATGGCTGGTGACCGGACGCGCACTGGCCGAGCACGTGCTGAGGAGCTCCTCGCTGTTCACCGTCGACGACCCGCGGTTCTCGACCGCCCAGGTGGTCGGCCCGAGCATGCTGTCGCTGGACGGCCGGGCGCACACGCGTCACCGTGACCCGTTCGCCCGGCAGTTCCGGCCGGCGCAGGCCCGCGAGGCGCTGTCCGAGGCGGTCGAGCACGAGGTCGTCAGGCTGGTCGAGGCGGTCCGAGACGTGGGACATGCCGAAGTGAGGTCGGCGGTCGCCGGCCCGCTGGCGGTGTTCACCATGGCCGAGCTGCTCGGCCTGGGTGAGACCGACGCGGCGATGGTGCGGGAGTGGTACGACGGCATCGTCGCCGCGGTCTCCGACATCACCGCGGGCCGGGCCCCGGACCCGCGTGGCGCCGACGCGTTCGCGGCCCTCCGTGACCATGTGGCGCACTCGGTCGGTGCCGGGGAGCACGCCACCCTGGTCAGGACGGCGGCGCAGGAGCTGTCGCCGGACGAGGTGGTGTCCAACGCCGCCGTGCTGCTGTTCGGAGGCATCGACACCACCGAGGGCATGATCGCGAACGCCGTGCTCCATCTGCTGCAGCACCCCGACCAGCTCGCGCAGGTGTACGACGAGCCGGCTCTGCTGGCCAGGGCGATCGAGGAGTCGGTGCGACTCGAACCAGCCGCTGCGGTGGTGGACCGGTACGCGACCGACGACGTCACCGTGGGGGGCGCCTCGGTCCGGCGCGGCGACCTGGTGGTCGTGTCGCTCGCGGGCGCGAACCGCGACCCCGCGGTCTTCCACGACCCGGATGTGTTCGACCTGCACCGCGGCAACGCCGACCGGCACCTGTCCTTCGCGCACGGGCCGCACTTCTGCATCGGCGCGCACCTGGCGCGGATGGAGACGCACGCCGCCCTGCGCGCCATGCTCGAACGGCTGCCCGGGCTGCGTCTCGACCATCGCCACGAGCACGCGCCACGAGGGCTCATCTTCCGCAAGCCGCCCCAGCTGCGGGTGCTGTGGGACCTCCCCCGCGTCTAGCTCTTCGGCAGCAGCACCGGGCGTGTCTGCGGGTACCCGACCGGCAGCACGTAGGTACCGCGCTGGTGGCTGTACAGCACGCGCCAGTGCCAGTAGCTGCGATAGGCGGCCATCGACCCCTGCATCGTGCGCGCGTGCTCGGTGACCGCGCGCACGTAGAGGTCGGAGGGGTTGTAGTGGTACAGCGCCTCGGACATGTCGCCCGGCGCCCCGTTGGCCCTCAGCAGCCGCGCCGCGGCCAGGATCGCGTCCCGCGGGTCCCTGATGTCGCCGTCCCCGCCGTACAGGTCCCAGGTCGAGGGCAGGAACTGCATCGGCCCGACCGCCCCCGCCGTGCTCGTGCCGCGGATGCGACCCATGCGCGTCTCGACCAGGTGGATCGCGGCCAGGTAGTGCCACCGCACGCCGGTGCGACGCTGCGCCCGCCGGTAGTACCCGAGCAGCTCGCCCGGCGGGGGCGGCCTGACGATGCGCCAGCGGGGCAGCCTGGGTTGCGGGTCGTTCAGCTGCTGCAGCGTCCTGGCGGCCCGGACGTCGCTCCGGACGACCCGCGCGGCGTCCGCGCGCAGCCGTGCGG
>JALZDI010000094.1 GCA_030862655.1 Actinomycetota bacterium
CACACACACCGGGCGACCGTCGACCTCGCCCCAGCCGGTGATCACGCCGTCGCCGTACGGGCGGCGCTCCTGCAGCCCGAACGCGGTGGACCGGTGCCGGGCGAACTCGTCGATCTCGACGAACGTCCCGTCGTCGAGAAGCCGCTCCACACGCTCGCGCGCGGTCAGCTTGCCCTTGGCGTGCTGCTTCTCCACCGCCCGTGCGGACCCGGCGTGCACCGCCTCGTCGATCCGGGCGTCGAGGTCGGCGATCTTGCCTGCCGTCGTGTGGATGTCGACCGGCGGCTCTGCTGCTGCGGCGTTCTCAGTCACGGCGCTCAGACTAGCGAGGGCCGTCGAGGTCCTCGCAGGGCCTAGCGTGTGCGGGGTGAGCCCGGCGTACGACGACCTGGACCGCCCGCCGCTGCACGAGGCGGCGCTGCGCCGTGCGCTGACCGGTGACGACACCGGCTGGCGCGAGGTCGTGGTGGTCGAGGAGACCGCCTCGACCAACCAGGACCTGGCGGCGCGGGCCCGGGCCGGGGCGGCTCCCGGGTCTGTGCTCGTGGCCGAGCACCAGACCGGCGGCCGCGGCCGGCTCGACCGCGTCTGGACGTCACCCCCGCGGTCCGGCATCACCGTGTCGATGCTGGTGCAGCCGAGCGGGGTGCCGCTCCAGCGCTGGCCCTGGCTGCCGCTGCTGGCCGGGGTGGCGGTCGCGGAGGCGGTACGCCGTTCCGCGAAGGTCGAGGCGACCCTGAAGTGGCCCAACGACGTGCTCGTGGGCGACCGCAAGCTCGCCGGGATCCTCTCCGAGCGTATCGAGACCGCCACCGCGTCCCTGGCCGTTGTCGGTGTCGGCCTCAACGTGAGCCTTCGCTCCGACGAGGTGCCGACCGCGGAGGCCACCTCGCTGCTGCTCGAACGGGCCGAGACCACCGACCGCACGGTGGTGCTGCGCGAGGTGCTGCGGGTCTTCGACCAGCTCTTCGCCGCATGGGTGCGCGAGCGCGGCGACCCCGCCGCCGGGCTCGCGCAGGCCTACGCTGACCGTTGCTCGACGCTGGGTCGCCAGGTGCGGGTCGGGCTGCCAGACGGCGCGACGCTGGCCGGCGAGGCGCTCCGGGTCGACGACCACGGACGGCTGCTCGTACGCACGGGCGAGGGCGAGTCTGCCGTGGGCGCGGGCGACGTGGTGCACGTGCGTCGAGCGTGACAACATCGGTGGCGGGGCACCGATCGGCCCGGCGGGAGCGAGGGAGGCGGCATGCGGATCTCACCGAGGCTCGGTGACGACGAGCACGTGGTCGTGGCCACCCGCACCCACGTCAAGGCGCTGCTGCGGCCCGCGTTCCTGCTCATCGTCATCTGCGCGATCGCCGGTTTCGTGCTGCCCTGGGTGCCCGACGACCCGCCGCTGCTGGTGTGGCTGATCTGGGGGGTGGCGGCCCTCGCGATCGGCCGCTGGGTGCTGTGGCCGTTCGTCGACTGGCTGAGCGCGTCGTACACCCTCACCAACCGACGGCTGCTCACCCGGCACGGCGTGTTCACCCGGGTCGGGCACGACATCCCTCTGCACCGGGTCAACGACGTCTCCTACGAGCACGGGTTCGTCGACCGGGTGCTCGGCTGCGGCACGCTGGTGGTGTCCGCGGCCAGCGAGCGCGGCCAGGTGGTGCTACCGGACGTGCCCGACGTGGAGCACCTGCACCTGCAGATCAGCGAGCTGCTCATGGGCGACCGGCGCGACGGCCGGGATCGTCCTGGGCGCCCCGACGAGCCGCCGTACGAGACGGGACGCCGATGGTGAGCGACCCCGAGCCGGGCTCCGGGCACGCGCTGGACCGCGACGACCTCGAGCGCGCGATCCTCGGTGACGTTCCCCGACACACCAGCACGGAGGTGGCCGAGAGCGCCGGGGTCAGCCTCGGGGTGGCGCGCCGGCTGTGGCGCGCGCTGGGCTTCCCCGACGCGGGCGAGGAGGCGGTGTTCACCGACGCCGACCTCGACGCGCTGATGCTGGTCGCCCGGCTGACCCGCAGCGACGTGGTCGACTTCGAGACCGCGGTCAAGCTGACCCGCGCCGTCGGGCAGACCGTGGCCCGGCTCGCGGACTGGCAGGTGGCCACGCTCGCCGAGCGGGTGGAGAGCGTCGAGGCCGGCGACGAGGCCAGCGGCAGCCGGCTGCTCACCGCGTTCCAGATGGCGCACGAGGTCGAGCCCGCCTTCGAACGGCTGCTGGTCTACGCCTGGCGGCGTCACCTCGCGGCCGCCGTCAGCCGCGTCGAGGCGCTCGGCGCGGCCGAGGAGGAGCTGCTGACGGTGCACCTGACGGTGGGCTTCGCCGACCTGGTGTCGTTCACCAAGCTCTCGAGCGGCCTCGACGAGGACTCGCTCGGCGACCTGGTGGAGGCCTTCGAGTCCAAGGCCGCCGACATCGTGGCCGGGCTCGGCGGCCGCGTCATCAAGACGCTCGGCGACTCGGTGCTGTTCGTCAACGAGGACACCGCGGCCGGGGTGGAGACCGCGCTGCAGATCGTGGACACGATGTCGGTCGAGGACGAGCTGCCCCCCGTCCGGGTGGGGCTGGCCACCGGCCCGGTCGTGAGCAGGCTCGGCGACGTGTTCGGCTCGTCGGTGAACATGGCGGCCCGGCTGACCTCGGTCGCCCGTCGCAACCGGGTGATCGTCGACCACGAGACGGCGGCGCTGCTTCCGCGCGACCGGTTCGAGGTGCGCACGATGACCGCGCGGACGCTGCACGGGTTCGGGCCGGTCGAACCGGTCGCCGTACGCCGCCGCTGGCTCTGACCACGCCCCCACGTCACCGCTGCGTGCGCTGCCGCTCACGGCGCGTGTCAGCGGAACGCCCCTCGGCGCAAGGGGTACCGGGATTTACCGGAAAGCACCTACGTCCCCGCCCGCAGCAGGACAAACTGCTTCCATGTGCAAAGTCCAGGGGGTCGAGGTCAGCGCGTCTGCGCGCCGGGCCAGGCTCAACGGTGAGGACCTGCAGCTCACCGCCAAGGAGTTCGACCTGCTGTACGCGCTCATCAGCAACGCCGGCCGGGTGGTCAGCCGCGAGCAGCTGATGCACGACGTGTGGAAGACGTCGTTCTGGACCTCGACCAAGACCATCGACGTGCACGTCGGCTGGTTGCGCCGGAAGCTCGGCGACGACGCCCGCCACCCGCGGCTGATCACGACCGTGCGCGGGCGCGGTCTGCGCTTCGAGCTCGAGCCCCGGTCCGAGGTCAGGAAGTCCTCCTAGGACCGAACCTGACGCCCCGGTCCTACGCGGGGTGGGGGAAGACCCAACGGCGGTAGGACCAGAACCGGAACGCGGTGCCCAGCACCAGCCCGACCCCGTTCGCCGAGATGTTGTCGGCCAGCGCGCTGGTGAACCCCAGCGCGTAGTGCGAGACCGCCAGGCAGGCCACCGCGATCAGCATGCCCACCCCGTTGAGCAGGCCGAACAGGGTCACCTCACGGGTCACGTGCCGGCGCGCGCGGTCGTGCCACGTCCAGTGCCGGTTTCCCAGGTAGCTGACCGCTGTCGCCACGCACACCGAGAGCACCTTCGCGGTGATCGGCTTGTGCGACAGCGGGCCGGACCAGATGTCGCCCTCGTAGCGCAGCGCGTTGAACACCGTCACGTCGACCACGAACGCGACCCCGCCGACGAGGCCGAACTTGGCCATCTCGTGCACCAGCCGGCGCGCTCGAACAACCAGGGACACGGGCCACCACAGCGGTCGACGACGGGACTGCGCGCAGCCTACCTGTCGCCCGCGGATACGCTCGCTGCCGTGACGACACCGGTGGTGGCAGTGGTGGGCGGCGGTCAGCTCGCGCGGATGACGCAGCAGGCGGCGGTCGCGCTCGGCGTACCCCTGCGGCTGCTCGCCGAGGGACCGCGGGTGTCTGCGGCGCAGGTGGTGCCCGACACCGTCGTCGGCGACTACCGTGACCTGGCGACGCTGCGGGAGGTCACGTCCGGCTGCGACGTGGTGACCTTCGACCACGAGCACGTCCCGACCCAGCACCTGATCGCGCTCGAGGCCGACGGCGTCGCCTGTCGCCCCGGGCCCGACGCGCTGGTGCACGCCCAGGACAAGGCCGTGATGCGCGTCCGTCTCGACAAGCTCGACATCCCCGCCCCGCGGCACCGGCCGGTGGACACGCGCGCCGACGTCGAGCGGTTCGCGGACGAGACCGGCGGCTGGCCGGTGGTGCTCAAGGCGACCCGAGGCGGGTACGACGGCAAGGGCGTGTGGGTGGTGTCCTCGCCGGCGGAGGCGACGCCGGTGCTGGAGTCGGGGATCGGACTGATGGTCGAGGAACGCGTCGACTTCGTGCGCGAGCTGGCGATCATGGTGGCGCGGTCGCCGTCGGGCCAGTGCGCGCTCTACCCCGTCGTGGAGTCCGTGCAGGTCGACGGCATCTGCACCGAGGTCGTCGCGCCGGCGCCGGGCCTGTCCGACGACCTCGCGGCCCAGGCGCAGGACATCGCGCTGCGCGTGGTCGCCGACCTCGGCGTCGTCGGGGTGATGGCCGTGGAGCTGTTCGAGACCCGTGCGGGGCGAGTGCTGGTCAACGAATTGGCGATGCGGCCGCACAACAGCGGGCACTGGTCGATCGACGGGGCGGTGACCTCGCAGTTCGAGAACCACCTGCGCGCGGTGCTCGACCTGCCGCTCGGCTCGCCGGCGGCCCGCGCCCCCTGGACGGTGATGGTCAACATCCTCGGCGGCGACGTCGGCGATCTGTACGACGGCTACCCGCACGTCTTCGCGCGTGACCCGGCCCTGCGCGTGCACCTGTACGGCAAGGAGGTGCGTCCCGGACGCAAGGTCGGGCACGTGACGGCCTACGGCGACGAGCTCGACGACGTGCGGGAGCGGGCCCGGCACGCCGCAGCCTGGTTCGGTGGCGAGGACATCAGCGACACCGACGAGGAGCAGCGATGAGCGAGACGACCGGCGCCCGGGTGGGCATCGTGATGGGGTCGGACTCCGACTGGCCGACCATGCAGGAGGCGGCGACGGCGCTACGCGAGTTCGACGTACCGTTCGAGGCCGACGTGGTCTCGGCGCACCGGATGCCCCAGGAGATGCTCGACTACGGCCGGTCGGCCGCCGACCGCGGGCTGCAGGTGCTGGTCGCGGGTGCCGGCGGCGCGGCACACCTGCCGGGGATGCTGGCGTCGGTCACCCCGCTGCCGGTGATCGGGGTGCCGGTGGCGCTACGGCACCTCGACGGGCTCGACTCGCTGCTGTCGATCGTGCAGATGCCCTCGGGGGTCCCCGTGGCCACGGTGGCCGTGGGCAACGCCCGCAACGCCGGGCTGCTCGCCGTACGCATCCTCGCCGCGACCGACGAGCGGCTGCGGACGGCGATGCTCGAGTTCCAGGAGGACCTGGCCGACAAGGCGCGGGCCAAGGGCACGAGCGTCCGCGACGCCGCGGCCCAGCAGGGCCGGTCACGGGTCGGCTTCACGCACTGACCCGCGTCAGCGTCGCATCGTGCGACGTCGCGCGGCCGAGCGGGCGCCCAGGTATGCGCCGACGGCCCTGCCGGCGAGCGGGTGACGGTCCGCCAGCTCGGCCACCGCACGCTTGCCACGGAACAGCACGCCGCGTGCCGAGCTCGCTGCACGGACGGCCGTCGGTGCCGTGGTCGCCGACTGCTCGGGGCGACCGCGCTTCCACCACAGGGCGCCGTAGCGGGTCGCTATCCCGGCGAGCGCGGCCAGGCTCGCCTCGAGCAGCTCGGCCTCCGAGGCCGAGTCGGGGTGGCGTCCCGACGTCTCCTCGGGCATCAGCTCCCCGAGGTCGCCCACCACCGGGTGCCCGGCGGCGGCCACGGCGCCGATCATGCGCCGCGACTCCTCTCGCACCCACGCCAGGTCCTCACCGGGCAGCACCAGACGCGCCGGCTGGGTACGTCGGACGAGCTCGCGTACCAGCACCTGCTGGACCACGTGGACGTACTGGCGCTGGTTGAGGTCGTGGTCCAGATGCTCGTTGAGCCGGCGGACCATCTCGGTGCCGGCGACCCCGATGCCCTCGTTCGTCCACCGGGCCGGTTCGCCCAGCCGGTCCGCGTCGAAGCCCACCAGCGCGCCGAGACGACGCAGCAGGAGCTCTGGCGGCGTCCCCGGCGGCGGCACCGTCACCACGTGCACGTGGTCGACGGGCAGCACGGCGCGCCAGTTCTCGAGCACGGCCGGCAGGTCCTGGCGCAGCCAGAACCCGCGTCCGGGGTTCTGCCCGCGCCGGTGGGGGTCACGCGTGGCGGACGCGAACTGCGCCCAGGTCCAGGTCTCGTCGTTCTTGACCGCCTCCTGCCAGGCCGACACGAGCACCCGGCCGAGGTCGCGGGCCGTGACGATGACGTGCACCTCGGCGCCGCCGAAGCTGTGCACCGCCTGCCGTGCCTGCCGGACCGTCGCCAGGCTGAGGTACTCCATGGAGACCATCGACCTGGGCCGCGGGTCCTCCAGCACCTCGCTCACCAGGGCGTGCCACCGGCCCGTGATGCGGTCGTCACGCGAGTCGCGCGGGCGTCGCCCCATCAGGTCCCAGGCGGGGACGTTGGGCCCGCTGCCCTTTCGGGAGGCGGGGAGGTGCACCCCCTGCTCAGCCAGCTGGTGCGCGTTGGCACGCAGGACACTCTGCAGGTAGCTGGATCCGGTCTTGTGCAGGCCGATGTGCAGGAAGACGACCTTGCCGTCGCGGCGGCCGCTCGCGGTCGCCGGGTGATCGTTCGGGCGGTCCATGCGGGTGGACCGTACACCCGCCGAT
>JALZDI010000095.1 GCA_030862655.1 Actinomycetota bacterium
CGGGGGTCCGGAGGTGCTTGCGCCTGCCAGCGGGTGAGGCGGCGCCGGCAGGCGTGGCGCGGACCTCCGGCCAGCCGGCGTTCATGTCACGCGGCCCGTTGCCAAACCTCAGGCGTCGCTGCCGGTGCTGCCGTCGAGCAGCGAGCGGGCTGCGTCGGCGGCGCGGGCGCCGTAACCGCCGCCGAAGAGTACGGCGTGCACGAGCAGCGGGTGCAGCTGGTGCAGCGGCACCCGGGCCCGCCAGCCGTCCGCCAGCGGGGCCGCCTCGTCGTAGGCGTCGAGGAT
Organism: Actinomycetota bacterium; assembly: GCA_030862655.1. The sequence continues at coordinate 286 of JALZDI010000095.1, forward strand.
GCGGGCCAGGTGGGCGGCCCCGAACAGAGCGAGCATCGCCAGGTCGGTCTCGCGGTGGCCGCCGTGGGCGGCGGGGTCGATCAGCCACGCCCGTCCGTCGGCGCCCCACAGCACGTTGCCGGACCAGAGGTCGCCGTGGATGCGCGCCGGCGGCTCGGCGGGGCCGCAGTACTCGTCGATCTGACGCATGACCTGCTCGATGAGCCGCGCCTCCTCGGCGGAGACCGAGCCGCGGTCGCGCGCGGCCTTCAGGTACGGCAGCACGCGCCGGGTCGCGTAGAACTCAGGCCACGTCTCCGCGGGCCTGTTGGGCAGCGGCAGCGTCCCGATGAAGCCGTCGTCGTCACCGCCGAACGTCTTCGCGCCGGCGCGATGGGTCTCGGCCAGCCCACGGCCGAACGCGTCGGCCGCCTCGGCCGAGGGGTGGCCGGGCTCGACCCACTCCACGATCAGACAGTCCTCGGCGCAGGCGAGCATCTCGGGCACCGCCGCGCCTCCGGCGTCGGCCAGCCAGGTCAGGCCGCGGGCCTCGGCGGCGAAGAACGTCTCGGGGGCGTGCGGCTTGGTCTTGACCAGCGCCGAGCGCCCGTCGGACAGGCGCAGCCGGGTGGCGGTGCAGATGTCGCCGCCGGCGACCGGTGTCGTGGCCACCACCGCCGCGCCGAGCAAGGACTCGGCGCGGTTCGCGATGGTCGCCATCCGGGCCATGCGCTCGACCGTACCGTCAGCCCAGGTGCCGGGCCAGCGCGTCGGCGAGACCGTCGGCGGTGCGCTCCACCATCCGCAGCACCACGGTGAACCCGTCGTCGCCGCCGTAGTAGGGGTCGGGCACCTCGAGGTCGCCGTGCCGGCCGTGCGGGTCGAACTCGCGGAACATGCGCACCCGGTGCCGTGCGGTCTCCTCGTCGGGCGCGAGCGCGCAGACGTCGCGGAAGTTGCTCTCGTCCATGGTCAGGATCAGGTCGTGCTCGTCGTACCAGGTCTCGGTGAACTGCCGCGCCCGGTGTGCCGACCCGTCGTACCCCGAGGCGGCCAGGGCGGCCGCCGCGCGCCGGTCCATCGGGTGGCCGAGGTGCCAGTCGCCGGTGCCGGCGGACTCCACCTCGACGCGGTCGGCGATGCCGGCCCGTTCCAGGGCCTGCTGCAGCACGACGTGCGCGATCGGCGACCGGCAGATGTTGCCCAGGCAGACGATGGCCACCCGGTAACGGCCGTCTGCCTGCCGGCCGGGCGGGAGGTCGGTTGCCAGCGTCATCGATCAGCCCTTCGGTTCGGGAAGCAGTGCGCCGATGGCCGCGCTGGCCAGCGAGATCACGATCGCTGCGATCACCGCGACCCAGAACCCGCCCACCTCGAAGGCCACCCCGACCTGCTCGGCGATCCACGAGGTGAGCAGCAGCATCAGCGCGTTGACGACCAAGAAGAACAGTCCCAGCGTGAGGACGTACAACGGCAGGGACAACACTGCCACCACCGGCCGGACGACCGCGTTGACCACGCCGAAGATGGCCGCCACCACCAGCAGCGTGAACAGCCGCTCCCCGCGGCTGGCGCCGCCGACCGAGATGCCGTCGAAGAGCCACGCCGCGATCGCCAGCGCGACGGCGGCGGTGAGCACCGTCAGCACCAGCCTCATGACAGAATCCTAGCCAGCGGCCGGCGGTCTCCGGGCTCACTCGCGGGTGTGGATCGCGTCCAGCAACGACTGCTCGGCACCGGCGAGGTGGTGCTCGAGCTCGTGCACGGCGGCGGTGATGTCGCCGCCCTCCAGCAGGGCGAGCAGCTCCCCGTGTGCGGCCACCTGCTCGCGGGCGTTGCGGCGGATGCGGTCGACGTGCGCCAGCGCCAGCCGGATCTCGGCGTTCAGGGCGTCGGAGGTCGCCAGCAGCCGGTCGCTGCCGGTGAGCCCGACCAGCGCCCGGTGGATCTCGAGGTGCGCGGCGGTGGCCTCGGCCGAGCTGGTCACGGAACGGGCGGTGTGCGCGAAGTCGTCGAACGCCCGACGTACGGCGTCGCGCTGAGCGGCGGTGGCCGCCTGCCAGCGGCGAACACCGGCAGTCTCCAGCGCGGTCCGGGCGCGCAGCACGTCGCGCACGTCCTCGCGGCGCAGGGAGGTGACCGCGACCCCGCGGTTGGGCACCCGGGTGGCCAGGCCCTCCGCGACCAGCGTCGACAGCGCCTCGCGGATCGTGCTGCGGGAGACCCCGATCTGCTCGGCCAGGCCGACCTCGCGCAGCGGCGTGCCGGGGGCCAGGTCGCCCTCGAACAGGGCGCGGCGCAGCTCGTCGACCACCCGCTCGACCGTGGAGGTGTGCTCGACCTGCAGCGACTCGTACACCGCTGCCGCACCTCCTCGGTTGGCGTCCCGGGGTCCAGTGCCCGTTTCGGGCACCGGAACGCGCCACGGGTCGTCCTTGCCCGGTCCGTTTCCGCTGCGCCCCAGTCTGCCGTATGCTCGTGATGTCAGATTGTCGGACAATCTGGCAATGCCGCGACAACCGACCGGAAGGAGGTCAGTGATGAGCACCACGCAGCTGCCGCGGTGGGGGCACCGCTACCTGCTGGTGCGGCCCGACCACTTCCGGGTGGACTACCGGATCAACCCGTTCATGGACCTGCTCGACCAGCCCGACCCCGCGCTCGCCCGCGCGCAGTGGGACGGCCTGGCAGCCGCCCTGGAGGCCGCGGGTGCAGGCGTGGAGGTGCTCGGCCAGCGCCCCGACGCGCCGGACATGGTCTACGCGATGAACCTCGGCCTCGCCGTGGCCGACGCCGGCACGCACCGCGTGGTGCTGAGCCACATGCGTCACCCGGAGCGGCGGATGGAGACCGAGACCGCGCACCGCTGGTTCGGCGCGGCCGGCCTGACCGCCGTGTACGTCGGGCGCGACGGCATCGGCGCGCATTTCGAGGCCGGCGACGCGTTCCCGTTCGGCGACGCGCTCGTGGTCGGATTCGGGCCGCGCACCGACGAGCTCGGGGTCAAGCAGCTGGCCGCAGAGCTCGGCGTACGCGTGCGGGCGCTGCGGATCACCCACCCCGGGATGTACCACCTCGACCTCGCGTTCTGCCCGCTCGACGAGCGACGGGCGCTGGTCTGCCCGGCGGCGTTCGACGACGCCTCGGCGCGCGCGGTGCTGGACCTGGTGCCCGAGCCGCTGGTGCTCACCGAGGAGGAGGCACTGACCACGTTCTGCGCCAACTCCGTCGTCGTCGGCCGCACGGTGCTGATGCCGGCCTGCCCCGACCGCGTCCGTGCCCGACTCGAGGCCTGGGGCTTCGAGGTCGTGCTCGTCGACGTCAGCGAGTTCCACAAGGGCGGCGGCTCCGTGCGCTGCCTGACCAACCCGCTCGACATCGAGCTCGGCCGCGACCTGCCGGCGCTGCCCGGCGGCGAGGTCGTGCTGCCCGGCTGACCACTCACCGCAGCGCCGCGAGCACGGCGGGCCACGCCGCCGAGAGCGGGTCGACCGGCGCGAAGTGGTCCACTCCGGCGAGCTCGACGTACTCGACCCCGCGCAGCGCTCGGGACATCTCCACCGGCACCCGGTCGTCGCGGTCGCCGTGCAGCACGGTGACCGGCGCCCTGCGGTCGGAGCCGGGCAGCATCCGTGCGGGATCGGCCGAGGCGTAGGCCTGCGGCAGGTCGTCGGGGCCGCCGCCCATCAGCGCGGCGACCGCGCCGTCGCCGAGGTCGCGGGCGTGGGCCTCGTGCAGGTCGGAAACCGGGGCCAGTGCCACCACCTTGCGCACCCGCGGGCTGCGCGGCCGGTCGGGTCGCAGCGCCAGCCACATCGCCAGGTGGCCGCCGGCGGAGTGCCCGAGCAGGGTGACCTCGTCGAGGTGCAGTCGGCCCGGCGCGACCTCCTCCAGCAGGGGCAGGTGCGCGAAGGCCGCCGCCACGTCGTCGAACGTCTGCGGCCGGCCGCCGTCACCGCCGGTGCGGCGGTACTCGGGGGTGACCACACCCCAGCCCTCGGCCGCCAGCGCCTCCGCCAGCGGGCGCGTGTGGGTGCGGTCGAAGTGCTGGCGCCAGAAGCCCCCGTGCACGAGGAACACCGTCGGCGCCGGCGCGTCGGCTGGCAGGTGCACGTCGAGCAGGTGCTCGGCATGGTCGCCGTAGCGCAGCACCGCGTCCGGGCGGGAGCCCGGCCGGGTCAGCACGTCACGCGGGTCCATGCGGTCGAGCGTATCGGCGGCGACGATAGAGTCCGCGGCATGACGAAGTGGGAATACGTGACCGTGCCGCTGCTGATCCACGCGACCAAGGACATCCTCGACAACTGGGGAGAGGACGGCTGGGAGCTGGTGCAGGTGGTGCCCGGTCCCAACCCGGAGAACGTCGTCGCGTACCTGAAGCGGGAGAAGGCCTGATGTCCACACCAGAGCAGCGGCTGCAGGGGCTCGGGCTGAGCATCCCCGAGGTGGCCAAGCCGGTCGCCGCCTACGTGCCCGCCGTACGCACGGGCACCTACGTGCTCACCTCCGGCCAGCTGCCGCTGCGCGAGGGCTCGCTGCTGGCCGCCGGCAAGGTCGGCGGAGAGGTCAGCCCCGAGCAGGCCTACGAGTGCGCGCGGCAGTGCGCGCTGAACGCGATCGCCGCCGTGCGGGCCGAGATCGGTGACCTGTCCGCGGTGACCAGGGTCGTGAAGGTGCTCGCGTTCGTGTCCTCGACCACCGACTTCACCGGCCAGCCGCAGGTGGCCAACGGCGCCTCCGAGCTGCTCGGCGAGGTGTTCGCCGACGCCGGCCAGCACGCCCGGTCCGCGGTCGGCGTACCCGTGCTGCCGATGGACGCGCCGGTCGAGGTCGAGATGATGGTCGAGGTCTCCTGACCGGCATGGAGCGCACCCGACTCCCGGAGCAGCTGGTCGAGCACGCCCGGGCGTTCGCGCGCGGCGAGCGCGAGCCGGTCGCCCCCCGCGACGCGGCCACCGTGGTGCTGCTGCGTGCTGCCCCCCGGGGCGGTTCCGGGGGTGTCGAGGTCTACCTGCTGCGCCGGCACCTGGGCATGGACTTCGCCGGCGGGATGTACGTGTTCCCCGGCGGTGGCGTGGACGCCCGCGATGAGGACGCCGCGATCGCCTGGGCCGGGCCTTCGGCCGCCGACTGGGCGGACCGGCTCGGGTGCGCGGAGACGCTGGCCCGCGCGCTGGTGTGCGCCGCGGTGCGCGAGACCTTCGAGGAGTCAGGGGTGCTGCTCGCCGGACCCGCGCCCGACACCGTTGTCGCCGACACCACCGGCGAGGACTGGGAGGCCGACCGGGAGGCGCTGGTCGCGCGCGACCTGGGCTTCGCCGAGTTCCTGCACCGGCGCGACCTGGTGCTGCGCTCGGACCTGCTGGCCGCCTGGACGCACTGGATCACGCCCGACTTCGAGCCGAAGCGCTTCGACACCCGCTTCTTCGTCGCGGTGCTGCCCGAGGGGCAGGTGACCCGCGACGTGTCCACCGAGTCCGACCGGGTGGGCTGGATGCGCCCGCAGCAGGCGATCGCGTCCGTCGACGACGGCAGCATGCAGATGCTGCCGCCCACCTACGTCACCGTGTCGGACATGGCCGGGCTGACCGGGCCCGGTGAGGCGCTGCGGGCCGCGTCGCAGCGGTCCATCCGACCGATCCAGCCCCGGGTCCGGTTCGACGACGCCGGCGCGTTCCTGGCCGTGGAGTGAGCGCTGTGGGCGACTGGCACGGCGGTGCGTTCGGCGAGCGGGCCCGGTGCGTGCTCGCGCCCAACGCCAACATGATGACGCTCGACGGCACCAACACGTGGGTGCTGCGCGAGCCGGGCGGCCGGCGCAGCGCGGTCGTCGACCCCGGCCCGCTCGAGGACGGGCACCTCGACGCGGTGCTCGAGCAGGCCGGGCCGGTGGGCGTGGTGCTGCTGACGCACGGCCATCTCGACCACTCCGAGGGCGCAGCCCGGCTGGCCGAGCGGGCCGGCTGCGGGGTGCGGGCCCTGGACCCGGCGCACCGGCTGGGTGACGAGGGGCTGGCCGACGGCGACGTGGTCGGCGTCGACGGGCTCGAGGTGCGCGTGGTGGGTACGCCGGGCCACACCGCCGACTCGCTGTCGTTCCTGCTCCCCGCCGAGGACGCGGTGCTCACCGGCGACACCGTGCTCGGCCGGGGCACGACCGTGGTGGCCCACCCCGACGGCCGCCTCGGGGCCTACCTCGACTCCTTGCGGCTGCTGCACCGGTTGGCGGAGGAGCGCTCGATCGCACGGGTGTGGCCCGGGCACGGGCCGGTCATCGACGACGCGCTCGCCGTACTCGACTACTACCTGCGGCACCGGGCCGAGCGGCTGGAGCAGGTGCGTGAGGCGGTGCAGCAGGGTGCGACCACGCCGCGGGCGGTGGTGCAGACGGTCTACGCCGACGTCGACCCGGTGCTGTGGCCGGCCGCGGAGCTGTCCGTCCGCGCGCAGCTGGACTACCTGAAAAAGCTCTAGCGGGCGCGGCGGCGCAGCCGCTCGACGTCGAGCAGCA
>JALZDI010000398.1 GCA_030862655.1 Actinomycetota bacterium
CGCCGGACGTGCTCGACGACCTGGCCGGCCGCGGCGGGCACGAGGTCGGGCCGCAGGCCGAGGGGCAGGCATCGTGAGCGGGGAGTCGGCGCACGCGCTGACCGCCGCCGAGGTCGCCGAGGAGCGCGGGCCGCTGCCCGTGCTGGCGGTCGTCGGCCGGCCCAACGTCGGCAAGTCCACCCTGGTCAACCGCATCCTCGGACGCCGCGAGGCCGTCGTCGAGGACATCCCGGGGGTGACCCGCGACCGGGTGGCCTACGACGCGGAGTGGAGCGGACGCGACTTCACCGTCGTCGACACCGGCGGCTGGGACCCGGACGCGAAGGGCATGGCAGAACGCGTCCGCGCCCAGGCGGAGGTGGCGGTCAACGCAGCAGACGCGGTGCTGTTCGTGGTCGACGCGACCGTGGGGATCACCGACACCGACGAGCTCGTCGTACGCGTGCTGCGCAGGTCGGGCAAGCCGATCGTGCTCGCCGCCAACAAGGTCGACGACCAACGCACGGAGGCCGAGGCCGCCGCGCTGTGGAACCTGGGCCTGGGCGAGCCGCACCCGGTCTCGGCGCTGCACGGGCGGGGGAGCGGCGACCTGCTCGACGCGGTGCTGGAGGCGCTGCCGAGGACGTCGCGGGAGCAGGACGAGGTCGCCGGCGGCCCCCGGCGGGTCGCGATCGTCGGCAAGCCGAACGTGGGCAAGTCGAGCCTGCTGAACCGGCTGGCGGGGGAGGAGCGGGTCGTGGTCGACGAGGTCGCCGGCACCACCGTCGACCCCGTGGACGAGCTGGTCTCACTCGGCGGACGCACGTGGCGGTTCGTCGACACCGCCGGCATCCGGCGACGGGTGAAGGAGGCGTCCGGGCACGAGTACTACGCCAGCCTGCGCACGCGTACGGCGGTCGAGCGCGCCGAGGTGGCGCTCATCGTGATCGACGCCAGCGAGTCGCTGTCGGAGCAGGACCAGCGCATCATCAGCGCCGCCGAGGAGGCCGGGCGCGCGCTGGTGGTGGTGTTCAACAAGTGGGACCTGACCGACGAGGAGCGCCGGCACTACCTCGAGCGCGAGATCGAGCGCGACCTGGTCCGGGTGCGCTGGGCGCCGCGGGTCAACGTCGCCGCCCGCACCGGCTGGCACGTCGACCGGCTGGTGTCCCGCCTGGACGAGGCGCTGGCCGGGTGGGAGACGCGGGTGCCCACCGGCGCGCTGAACTCTTTCCTCGGCCGGCTGGTGGCCGAGCACCCGCATCCGGTACGGGGCGGCAAGCAGCCCCGCATCATGTTCGGCACCCAGCCCTCGACGTCGCCGCCGACGTTCGTGCTGTTCACCACGGGGCTGCTGGAGGCGTCGTACCAGCGCTTCGTCGAACGCCGGCTGCGGGAGGAGTTCGGCTTCGTCGGCACGCCGGTGCGGATTCAGGTCCGGCCGCGCAAGCGCGACCGGAAGCGCTGACCCCACCGGCCTGCAGTGCGGCGACCGCGCTGCGGTATCGTGCAGTCCGCCCGCCGCCGATGCGGTCGGGCTACGGGCTGTGGCGCAGTTTGGTAGCGCACTTGACTGGGGGTCAAGGGGTCGTGGGTTCAAATCCCGCCAGCCCGACACAAAAGTGCGCTCTGACCTGCACAGATGCGATGAAGAGTCCTGCTGAGATTTGACGTTGGTCATCGGTTTTTGCACGGAATACTGCACTCTTACAACGCGGTGACGTTGGGCGATTCCTCGCGGGGATAGCTCTCAGCGTGCGTGTCATGGCCGCAGCCGATCTTTCGAGCAGTGCGCGGTCGGACCCGATGCTCGGCATTGGGTAGAGCGGTGGCGCCCGCAGACGAGCGCCTTGATGAGATGTATGTCCACTGCGCCCGGCAGCGACCGGTTGTTGTGACGCCGGTCTGGCGCCCGACAGCAGGGATGCGGTCTTGCAAGCCTGTCGGCTCTCCTGCGATATCCGTGGGACCACACGTCGGGGCGCGCCGGCACCCGGTGCGGCTCGGGCCTTACGTGGGGGGAGCCGTAAGGAAGCGGCCGAGAGCTTGTGGCGATTCAATGTGCTGCAGACCGCGGCTGCGGTCCTAGACCGGGCGTGGCTGCCGGTGGGGGACCGCCATCTCAACCAGATCACCAGGGTGTTCTTTGTCCTGGCCGGCGCTGTACCTAGAGAGCGCGAAAGACGTTCAGGTCGTCGTGTTCTCGCGGGCGGGGTCCTGCAGGTTGAACGGGTTGGTCGGGAGACCAGGCGTGGGGACGTCAACCGCCCACACGGAGCCGCTGCCCGGTGGCGCGGGCTCGAGTCCGTAGGACGCGGTGGTGATGAAGAGCCGGTCCAGGTTTGGCCCGCCGAGGCAGACCGAGGTGGGTTGCGGCACGGGCAGGGTGAGGACGACATCGAGGGTGCCGTTGGGCCGGTAGCGCCGGGCCTCGCCGGTGCCCCAGATGGCCACCCACAGGTGGTCCTCGGTGTCCACGGTGAGCCCGTCGGGGCTGCCGTTCGGAAGTTCGGCGAACGTTTGGGGCGCGCCGGGGCTGCCACTCTCGGGGTCGA
>JALZDI010000399.1 GCA_030862655.1 Actinomycetota bacterium
TAAGAACGCGCAGGAGTGGACGCCGCTGCAGCACCTGTCCGACGAGCAGGCGCAGTTCTACATCTATGACTCGCTGCTGTCCGAGTACGCCGCGATGGGCTTCGACTACGGCTACTCCGTGGCCCGCCCCGACGCACTGGTCTGCTGGGAGGCGCAGTTCGGCGACTTCGCCAACGGCGCACAGGTGGTCATCGACGAGTTCATCTCCGCCGGCGAGGCGAAGTGGAACCAGCGCTCCGGCGTCGTGCTCCTGCTGCCGCACGGCTACGAGGGGCAGGGCCCCGACCACTCCTCGGCCCGTATCGAGCGGTTCCTGACGCTCGCCGCGGGCAACGCGTTCACGGTCGCGCAGCCGTCGTCCCCGGCCAGCTACTTCCACCTGCTGCGCCGGCACTCCCTGGGCGGGGCGCACCGGCCGCTGATCGTGTTCACGCCCAAGTCGATGCTCAAGCGCAAGGACGCCGCCTCGCAGCCCGCCGACTTCACCCAGGGCCACTTCGTACCGGTGATCGGCGACGAGGCCGTCGACCCCGACCGGGTGGAGAAGGTGCTGCTGTGCTCGGGACGGGTCGCCTGGGACGTGCTGGCCGAGCGCAAGAAGCGTGAGGGCGACGAGCCCACGACGGCGGTCCTGCGCGTCGAGCAGCTCTACCCCCGCCCGGTGGAGGAGCTGCTCAACCAGCTGAAGCGCTTCCCCCGCCTGGCGGAGGTGCGCTGGGTGCAGGACGAGCCGGCCAACCAGGGGCCGTGGCCGCACATGGCCCTGAACCTCACCACCGAGCTGCCGGTGCCGTTCTACCGGGTGTCGCGCCCGGAGGCGGCCGCGCCCTCGGTGGGGTCCGCCGCGGTCCATGCCGAGGAGGCCAAGGCGCTGCTGCAGCAGGCGTTCTCCTGACCGCTGGCCGACTTGGGGGTAAGCGCGTGTACTTCACCGACCGCGGGATCGAGGAGCTCGAGGGCCGCCGCGGCGACGAGCAGGTGACCCTGTCCTGGCTGGCCGAGCGGCTGCAGGAGTTCTGTGACCTCAACCCCGAGTTCGAGGCCGCGGTGGAACGCCTGGCCACCTGGCTCGCCCGCCACGACGACGAGGACGACGAGGACTGACCGCCCCGGCGCGGACGAGCGTCCGTGGCTCAGAGGGTGAAGACGACCTTGCCGAAGAGGCTGCCCTCGGCCATCGCCGCGAACCCCTCGCGCGCGTCGCTCATCGGCAGCGTGCGGTCCACCAGCGGGCGGGTGCCGGTCACGTCGAGGAACGAGGCCAGCTGCCGCAGCTCGTCGCGCGTGCCCATCGTCGAGCCGTGCACCCGCAGCTGCAGGAAGAAGATCCGGTTCAGCTCGGTGGAGTCGGGGTTCGGGCCCGACGTGGCGCCTGAGATGACCACCGCACCACCGGGGCGCAGCGACTTCAGCGAGTGCGACCAGGTGGCCGCGCCGACCGTCTCCATCACCGCGTCGACGCGCTGCGGCAGCCGGGCACCGGTCTCGACGGCCTCGTGCGCGCCGAGGTCCAGGGCCCGCTTGCGCTTCTCCTCGTCGCGGCTGGTGGCGAACACCCGCAGGCCGGCCGCCCTCGCCAGCGTGATCAGCGCGGTCGCCACTCCCCCGCCGGCCCCCTGCACCAGCACGGCGTCACCGGGCTTGAGGTCGGCCTGGGTGAACAGCATCCGGTAGGCGGTCAGCCACGCCGTCGGAAGGCAGGCCGCCTCCTCGAACGACAGCCCCGAGGGCTTGGGTACGACGTTGCGCCTCGGCACCGCCACCCGCTCCGCGAACGTGCCCTGGAACTTCTCCGACAGCAGGGACCGCTTCGGGTCCAGCGTCTCGTCTCCGACGAACGCGGGGTCGCTGACCACCGCGTGGACCAGCACCTCGTTGCCGTCCTCGTCGTACCCGGCCGCGTCGCAGCCGAGCGTCATCGGCAGCTGCTCCTCCTTCAGCCCGACCCCCCGCAGCGACCAGACGTCGTGGTGGTTGAGCGAGGCGGCCTTGACCGAGACGGTCGTCCAGCCGTCGGGGACCTCGGGCTCGGGGCGGTCACCGAGCGCGAGCCCTGCCAGCGGGTCGTCCTTGCTGAAGCCTTCGGCGTATACGGTGAACATCCCCCGACCCTAGCGGGGGCCGGCAGGCCACGTCAGCGGCGGGCGACCCCGTCGCGCCGGGCGGCCTCGGCGACCGCCTCGGCGACCGCCGGCGCCACCCGGGTGTCGAACGGCGACGGGATCACGCAGGTCTCCTCGAGGTCGTGGGCGTCGGCGACCAGGGCCGCCAGTGCTTCGGCGGCGGCCAGCTTCATGCCCTCGGTGATGTGCCTGGCGCGCACGTCCAGTGCACCGCGGAAGATGCCGGGGAACGCCAGCACGTTGTTGATCTGGTTCGGGTAGTCCGACCGGCCGGTGGCGACCACGCGCGCGTGCTTGCGCGCGACGTCGGGGTGAACCTCGGGGTTGGGGTTGGCCAGCGCAAAGATCACCGCGTCGTCGGCCATCCGCGACACGACCTCCTCCGGCACGCTGCCGCCGGAGACGCCGA
>JALZDI010000400.1 GCA_030862655.1 Actinomycetota bacterium
CGGTGCCGGGGCCCGGGAGACAACCGCAACGCGCCACGCAAGAGCGCGGGCGACGGGTCAGAGGTACATGCCGCCGCCGGAGGGGCCCTCTCCCTGGCCCTGCTGGCGCGGGTCGTGGCCGGGCACCCCGCGGCCGCCCGCGGGCAGGGCGCGCCGCATCTGCTCAAGCTGGGCCCGCGAGGCCATCTGCTGGGCGTAGATCGCGGTCTGGATGCCGTGGAACAGGCCCTCCAGCCAGCCGACGAGCTGAGCCTGCGCGATGCGCAGCTCCGACTCCGACGGGGCATCCTCGGCCAGCGGCAGGCTGAGTCGCTCCAGCTCCTCGATGAGCTCGGGCGCCAGGCCCTTCTCCAGCTCCTTGACCGACGACTGGTGGATCTCGCGGAGGCGCTGCCGGCTGGCCTGGTCCAGCGGTGCCGCCTTCACCTCCTCGAGCAGCTGTCGGATCATGCTGCCGATCCGCATCACCTTGGCCGGCTGCTCGACCAGCTCGGTGATCGAGCGCTCGCCGTTGTCGTCCTGCGCGTCGGACGCGCCCTCGAGGGCCATGCCGTCGGGGCCGATGACCATCACGCGGGGCTCGCCGCCCTCGGCGCCGTTCGGGTCCTGCTGTGGCTGCTCGGACATGGGACCCACTGTAGGGCCCGAGCCGCGGGTCCGGCCGCGCGCCTGGGGCATCAGACGGTGAGCAGGACCTTGCCGGTCGACTCGCCGTCCTCGAGCAGCCGGTGCGCCTCGCGTGCCTGCGCCAGCGGCACGCTGGTGTGCACGACCGGGCGCACGTGGCCGTCGGCGACCAGCGGCCAGACGTGCTCGCGCACGCTGGCAACGATCGCGGCCTTCTCCTGCACCGGCCGTCCGCGCAGCGAGGTCGCGGTGATCGCGCCCCGCTTGGTGAGCAGCTTGCCGATGTCGAGCTCGCCCTTCATGCCGCCCTGCATGCCGATGATCGCCAGCCTCCCGTTGGTGGCGAGAGCGGACAGGTTGCGGTCGAGGTACTTCGCGCCCATGTTGTCGAGGATGACGTCGACGCCGGAGCCGTCGGTCTCGGTGCGAACGACCTCGACGAAGTCCTCGTCGCGGTAGGAGATCGCCACGTCCGCGCCGAGCTCGCGGCAGCGCTCCAGCTTCGCGGGGGAGCCGGCGGTGGCGAAGACCCGGGCACCGAGCGCCCTGGCCAGCTGGATCGCGAACGTGCCGATGCCGCCCGCGCCGCCGTGCACCAGGAACGACTCGTCGCGCTGCAGGCCCGCGACCATGAACACGTTGGACCAGACCGTGCAGGCCACCTCGGGCAGCGCGGCCGCGGTGACCACGTCGACGCCCCGGGGCAGCGGCAGCACCTGGCCCGCGGGCACCGCCACCTTCTGCGCATAGCCGCCGCCGGCGAGCAGCGCGCAGACCTCGTCACCGGCCTGCCAGCCCTCGACCCCGTCGCCGACTGCGGCGACGACCCCGGAGCACTCCAGGCCCAGCACCTCCGACGCGCCGGGTGGCGGCGGGTAGAGCCCCTGCCGCTGCAGCAGGTCGGCGCGGTTGACCGCCGAGGCGGCGACGTCGAGCACCACCTCGCCGGCACCGGGGGAGGGGTCGGGCACCTCGCCGATCTCGAGGACGTCGACGCCACCGGGCTCGGAGAAGGTCACCGCACGCATGCCGGCGACCCTATCCCCGCGTCGGTTGGCGCGTTTCGTAGGGACGAACCGGACGCCGGGCCCACGCAGCACGCCACTCGACGCGAGGGGGAAGCCCTCAGCCGCGGTCGGACCACTCGGCCGCCAGGTCGGTGGCGGTGTCGGCGCAGTCGGCGATGTCCTTGGCCGAACCGCCGCGCAGCGCGGCGGCGTAGCCGACCAGGAACGTCGTCAGCGGCGCCGCCGGACGGTCCACCTGGTGGGCGGCGTCGCGGGCCAGGTCGAGGACGACGTCGACGTCGACGTCCGGGTCGACCCCGAGCTCGGTGCTCAGCTCGTCCATCCACTTGTGCAGGCTCATCCGTCCTCCAACCGCTGCGCCGCCCGATGCACGTCGTCCCAGGTGTCGCAGTCCATCGCCTCATCAGCCTGCGCGGGGAGCGGTCGCAGGCGCAAGTCCTCGACCAGCCGGCGCATCGACTGGTCCTCGGTGGTGCCGACCGCGAGCACGGACTCCCGCAGCGCCGACGTGCGGTAGGCGCCGGCGAGGTACTGCCGGCGGCCGGTGTCGTCGCTGAGCAGCACGCCGTCGGCATCCGCCGCGCCCGCCAGCGCGTTCCGCAGCCGCGCGACCGTCGCCGACGTCACGAACGGCATGTCGCAGGCCAGGAGTACGACGACCGCTGCGCCGACGCGGGGCAGCCCCGCGGCGACCGCGTGCACCGGCCCGCCGCCGACCTCCGCGCCGACCACGACCGTCGTACCGGCTTCCGCGACGGCCGCCCGCGCCCGGGCGAGCAGTGCGGCGCCACCCACCTCGACCCCGCTCTTGTTCACACCCCCGAGCCGGCTGCCGCGGCCGCCGCAGAGCACGATCGCGTCGAAGGCGGCCGTA
>JALZDI010000401.1:0-647 GCA_030862655.1 Actinomycetota bacterium
GCGCGCATACTCCCACCTCGACGGCGTCACGCGGTTCACCGAGTGGGAGATGCGACCTCACGGCGTACGCACCCGGCCCGGCGGCGCCCGCGTCCGGCTGGGCGACCACCTGATCGGGCAGGAGCTCGCGGGCCTCGGGCTGCCCAGGCGGGCGATGTTCAGCACCACGATCCACGACCTGCAGATGACCTTCGGGGACGCCCGCGACGCCCGTGCCTCGACCTGACCCCTTGAAACCGTGGCGGTCGACGCGCGGACGCGCGGGCTTGGGTCGGGATCAGCGCAGAGCCGCGCACTGGTGGCGCATGCCGCCGGCGGCGCGGTTGCCGAATCCCTCCATCCTGCGGTTGCCCCGGCACACCAGGTGGTTGCTCACGTGGTTCATGCGTACCCTCACCGCGGTGCGGTTGCGGTCCACGTCCAGGTTGCCGCTTCCGTTCGTGCCCACCCGGTTGCCGCGCAACCGCAGGAACCGGCCGGTGTTGCCGCGTGCGTGCAGGTTGTTACCGACCCGGTTCCTCAGCAGGAAGACGGTGCCGGAGTTGCGGATCACGTGCAGGTTGCCCTCGATGCTCATCCGGCACAGCCCGATCGGACCCGCGTTCTCAACCAGATGGATGTTGTTTCCTGCCATCGGGTCGATGCCG
>JALZDI010000401.1:657-2529 GCA_030862655.1 Actinomycetota bacterium
CAGCCGGCGTTGCCGATGATGACCCGCCCGGTGGCCTCCCTGACGTGGATGTTGCCGACCACGTCGGTGTCCAGCAGCCGCACGCTGCGCGGACCCACCGTGGCCTGTACGGACCCAAGGATGGTCGCGTTGCGTGCGATCAGGGTCTCGCCGTGGCCGACCACCACGTTGTGCCGCACCGTGGTGCCGTTGAGCCGACACGTCGCGCCCGCCGGCACGACGACGCGCTCCACCACGCGGCGGCCGATGGAGCCGTCGCACACCGTCTCGGTCGCCGCTGAGGCCGACGGTGCGACGGACGCGAGTCCCGCCGCGGTCAGAACCAGTACGACCCCCCAGCAACTGACCTCGCGTACGCGAGTACAGAACGCAGACATGAGATGCCTCCCTGCCCCCACTTCCCCACAACCTCGATCCCACAGCACTGCGGCGTCCGCCGCAGGCTGGACGCGTTGGTGGCACGGCGTCCCGAGTTGCCGCAGTCATGCGCCAGCCAACGTTGGAGGCACCGATGAAGAGTCCAGGCAGGCCGCCGATGCGAACACCCAGTGAGAAGTGCGGCGTCGCCAACCGGCTGCTTCACCGGCCACATTGCCCCTTGGCGCGGCGTCGACAGGGTCTGGGGCGACGCTGACTCACACAACGCTAGTCACTGATGACTACTCCCGAAAGTCGCGAAGTCGCTGCAGAACGTAAGAAGCAGGTAAAGGCTTCGGCCGCCTGGCACGCACACACCGGCGGCTCGGCCGTGGACCAGTCCGCCGGCACTCCAGCCGTGCGTCGACGTACCAGCCCGACACCTCGGGGTCGGGAGGGTCGCGGTCCAGGAAGACGGTCACGTCGCCGCCGCCGAAGCGGCCGGGGCCGCGTCACGGACGTCCGGTCGTGCGTCCTGCGCCTACTTCTCCAGGCCGGCCTTCCTGGCCGAGTCGTAGGAGTCGTTGATGAGCACGACCTGTCGGCCGGGGCGGTCGAGCACGGAGGCGGCGATGGAGGCCCGGTAGCCGGAGCCGCAGTAGACCCAGACCTCGTCCTCGGGCACCTCGTCGATGCGGTCGCCGAGCTCGTGCACCGGGATGTGCTGTGAGCCCTGCACGCCTCCCTGAATGCGTTCGTCATTGCGGCGCGCATCCAGGACGTGCACGTCGCGTTCGGCCTTGATCTCTGCCAGTCCGGCGAAGTTGCTGACCGGGTACGACCGCAGCCCCTTTCCGTCGGCCAGTGCCGTGATGTCACCGGCGGCAACACCGGCCAGGGAGTCGATGCCGATGCGCACCAGCTCCCGCTTGGCCTCGGCGAGCTGGTCCAGGGACTCCCCGATCAGGGTCAGCGGAGTGCCCCACCGGTAGAGCCAGCCGAGGTAGGTGACGAAGTTGGTGGACAGCTCGAACCCCAGCGAGCCGGCGAGGTGGCCGGCGGCGAACGCTGTGCGCTCGCGTAGGTCGATGACCCACTCGCCGGCCTCGATGCGCCGGCGAAGCTCCCTCGGGTCCATTTCGGGGGGCAGCGACAGGTCCACCCTGGCCGGGCCCCGCCGGTTGATCGGCGCCATCCGCTCGTAGTACGCGGGGTAGGCGTCGAGCCCCGACAGCAGGGAGTCGACGTACTCCTGCTCCTCCATCGTCAGCGCCGGGTTGGTCGCGGCCTCCTGCCCGATGGTGGAGTCGTCCCCACTGGCCGGCGTCGACGAGCAGAAGCTGCCGAAACCATGGGTGGGAAAGACCTTCGTCTCCGCCGGGAGCTCGGCGGCTAGGCGTCGCAGTGACGAGAACTGCTGGTGGGTCAGGGTGTCAGTGTGCTGGGGACCCACAAGGTCGGTACGCCCGCTCGTGCCGAACAGCATCGACCCACCGGTGAACACCGCCTCCGCGT
>JALZDI010000402.1 GCA_030862655.1 Actinomycetota bacterium
GGTCGAGCTCCCAGAACACGCAGCTGCGGCAGCGCACCGGCAGGTCGTCGATGTTGTCCAGGGTGAGGCTCACCATGCGACGGGCCATCGGCCAGCACTCCCCCTGACTCCGGCGGGCAGGACGCGACAGGTCGCGACACGGCCCCGCGGCACCGCCCCAGGTCCGCCGGGCCTTGCGCTATAGGGCATCGTAGACCCACGAACACGCGGGTCGCTCGTCGCGCAGGAGTCCTCCACCATGCATCCCAGCCAGTCCGGTCAGCCGCCGGAGCAGGGCGGCGTGCCCGCGCGCACGGCCCGCGATCGGCGTGAGACCCGCCTGGACTCCTACGTCGACCGGTACGCCTCGCGCACCCACGGCATGACCGCGTCGGAGATCCGCGCGCTGTTCTCGGTCGCCAGCCGGCCGGAGGTGGTGTCGCTGGCCGGGGGCATGCCCAACATCTCCGGGCTGCCGCTGGACACCATCGGCGGTCTGGTGCAGGACCTGGTCGCCGACCGCGGGGCGAAGGCGATGCAGTACAGCTCGGGCCAGGGAGAGCCGCGGCTGCGCGAGCAGATCTGCGACGTGATGGCGCTGGAGGGCATCGACGCCCATCCCGACGACGTGGTGGTCACGGTCGGCTCGCAGCAGGCGGTCGACCTGGTCACGCGCATCTTCTGCGACCCCGGTGACGTGGTGGTCTGCGAGGCGCCGAGCTATGTCGGCGCGCTGGGCGTGTTCCGCGCCTACGAGTGCGACGTCGTGCATGTGGAGATGGACGACGACGGGCTGCGCCCGGACGCGCTGCGCGACGCGCTCGCCTCGATCGCCGCCGCCGGCAAGCGCGCCAAGTTCCTCTACACGATCCCGAACTACCACAACCCCGCGGGCGTCTCGCTGTCGTCGCCGCGTCGCCGCGAGGTTCTCGACATCTGCCGCGAGGCCGACCTGCTGGTGCTCGAGGACAACCCCTACGGCCTGCTCGGGTTCGGCGACGAGCCGTTCCGGGCGCTGCGTGCCGACGAGCACGAGCACGTGGTCTACCTCGGCTCGTTCTCCAAGACGTTCGCACCGGGGATGCGAGTCGGCTGGGTGCTGGCGCCGCACGCGGTACGCGAGAAGCTCGTGCTGGCCCAGGAGTCGGCGACGCTGTGCCCGCCGACGTTCAGCCAGGAGCTGGTGTCGACCTACCTCGACGGCTACGACTGGCTCGGCCAGGTCAAGCAGTTCCGCGAGATGTACCTCGAGCGCCGTGACGCGATGCTGGAGGCGCTGGCCGACCTGATGCCCGCGGGCACCACGTGGACGGTGCCGACGGGCGGCTTCTACGTGTGGCTGACCCTGCCCGGCGGTCTGGACGCCAAGGCGATGCTGCCGCGAGCGGTGACCGCCCGGGTGGCCTACGTGCCGGGCACGGCGTTCTACGCCGACGGCTTCGGCAGCGCGTGCATGCGGCTGTCGTACTGCTACCCCACGCCGGAGCGGATCCGCGAGGGCGTGCGCCGGCTGGCCGGGGTGGTCGAGCAGGAGCTGGAGCTGCGCGAGGTGTTCGGCGCGGCGCCGCACGCGATCTCCCCGTCGTACGACACCCCCAACACCGACCTGACCTGAGGAACCCGCCCGTGGTGCAGCAGTCCGAGCAGCCCGAAGCCCTCGAGGGACGCGTCGTCGTCCTGGCCGGCGGGCTCTCGCACGAACGCGACGTTTCGCTGCGGTCGGGGCGCCGGGTCGCCGAGGCGCTGCGAGGCGCGGGCCTGGAGGTCGAGGAGCGCGACGTCGACGCGAGCCTGCTTCCCGCGCTGCGGCACGATCCGCCGGCGTGCGTGTTCCCGCTGCTGCACGGCGAGACCGGTGAGGACGGCGCCCTTCGGGAGGTGCTCGAGCTGCTCGAGCTCCCCTACGTCGGGTCGACACCGGGCGCCTGCCGGGTCGCCTTCGACAAGCCGGTGGCCAAGACCGTCGTCTCGCGGGCCGGGCTGAACACCCCGACCTCGGTCGCGCTGCCGCACGAGACGTTCCGCGAGGTGGGGGCTTCCGCGACCATGGAGGCGCTGCTCGCCCGGCTCGGCCTGCCGTTGGTGGTCAAGCCGGTGCGCGGCGGGTCGGCACTGGGCTGCTCGGTGGTGCGCGACGCCGCGGACCTGCCCGGGGCGATGGTGGGCTGCTTCGCCTACGGGCCGGTGGCGCTGGTGGAGCGGTTCGTCCACGGCACCGAGGTGACCGTGTCGGTGGTCGACACCGGCTCCGGTCCGCGCGCGCTGCCCGCGGTGGAGATCCGCCCCGACGGCGGCGTCTACGACTACAGCGCACGCTACACCGCGGGGTCCACGGAGTTCCTGGTGCCGGCGAAGCTGGCCGACGAGGTGGCCCAGGCCTGCGCCGAGGCAGCGGTCACCGCGCACATCACGCTGGGGCTGCGCGACTTCTCGCGCTCGGACCTGATCGTCGACGACGACGGCGAGGTGTGGTTCCTGGAGGTCAACGTCGCTCCCGGGATGACCGAGACCTCGTTGGTGCCGCTGGCGTTCGAGGCCGA
>JALZDI010000403.1 GCA_030862655.1 Actinomycetota bacterium
CGTGAAGACCACGCTGAAGACCTGGACGGTGATGGAGACGACGCTGGGCCTGACGGCCTTCGCGATCAGCCTCGTGCTGTGGTACGTGTTCTGACCGTCAGGCCGCCGGGTGGGTCTCCGACCGCCGGTCCGTACGACGTACCGTGGCCCTGATGAGCCACCAGCCGAGTACGCCGGACGCGCCGCGTCACCTGGTCGTGATGGGTGTGTCCGGCGTCGGCAAGAGCACGGTGGCCGAGCTCCTGCGTGCCCGGCTGGGGTTCGAGCTCGCCGAGGGCGACGACTTCCACCCGCCCGCGAACGTCGAGAAGATGTCGGCCGGTGTCCCGCTGCAGGACGCGGACCGCTGGCCATGGCTGCGCGCGCTGGCCGACTGGGCGCGCGAGCGGCACGCGGACGGCAGGTCCACCGTGATGACCTGCTCGGCGCTCAAGCGCGACTACCGTGACGTGCTGCGGGAGGGCGTTCCGAACACGTTCTTCGTGCACCTCGTCGGCAACCCGTCCCTGCTGCTCGAGCGCATGGCGCGCCGCCGGCACTTCATGCCCCCCTCGCTGCTGGAGTCGCAGTTCGAGACCCTGCAACGCCTCGACGCCGGCGAGGACGGCATGGAGGTGGAGGTGACCGCCACGCCCGACGAGATCGTCGAGAAGGTGGTCCAGGAGCTCGGCCTGCCCTGACCGACAGGTTCGCGCGTCCGGTGTCGTGCGCTAGGCGTCGCCGGTCAGCAGCGCCGCGAGGGTGCCGCCGAGGGTGTACGCCGCCTCCTGGTCGTTCTCGTCGACGTCACCCATCACCTCGAGCACCTCGTACCCCTGCTTCCAGCCGAGCGCGCCGACGATGGACAGCACGGACCGCACGGCGCCGGCGGTGTCGTAGCGACCGTGGACGTACAGACCGAAGGGCCGACCGGCCGTGCGGCCCGACGAGTCGTCGGCGGCGCCGGTGCTCGACAGCGAGCCGCCGACCTGGAGGAACGTGGAGTCGAAGAAGTGCTTCAGCGCGCCGGACATGTAGCCGAAGTTGGCGGTGGTGCCCAGCAGGTAGCCGTCGCACCCGAGCACCTCCTCCGCGGTCGCCTCGAGAGCCTGGCGCACCACGACCTCGACCCCGGTGATCTCCTCGTCCTCGGTGCCTGCCAGGACGGAGTCCAGCAGGGTCCTCATCGACCTGGTGGGGGAATGGTGGACGACCAGCAGCCTTGCCATGGCTCCATCATGGGGGAGTGACCGCCCCGCGATGGCGCCGCCTGCCCACGGGAGCGCGCCGGCCGCTCTTCCGCCTGAAGCCAACCCGGGGAATGCGCGGCGGTCCCGCGGGGTAGGGCTCGGGCATGAAGGCCGCACTGGTGCGTGAGTTCGGAGAGCCGTCCGCCGTCGAGATCGCCGAGGTCGACGACCCGCTGGTCGGTCCGGACAGTGTGCTGGTCTCCGTACGCGCGGCCGGCGTCAACCCGGTCGACTGGAAGGTGGTCGCCGGCGGACTGCGCGGCGCCTACCCGCACCACCTGCCGCTGATCCCCGGCTGGGACGTGGCCGGCGTCGTGGAGCGCGTGGGCCCGGCGGTCACCCAGGTCGCACCGGGCGACCGGGTGATGGCGTACGCCCGCAAGGACCACGTGCAGAACGGCACGTTCGCCGAGAAGGTCGCGGTGCCGGAGCGGGCCGTCGCGAGGATCCCGGACGGCCTGGGCTTCGCTCCGGCGGGCGCGCTGCCGCTCGCGGGCTTGACCGCCGAGCAGCTGCTCGACGCGGTGGAGGTCTCCAAGGCAGACACCGTGCTGGTGCACAACGCCGCCGGCGGGGTCGGCTCCTTCGCGGTCCAGCTGGCCGCGCTGCGCGGCGCCCGGGTCATCGGCACCGCGAGCTCGGGACGCCACGACTACGTCCGCGCGCTGGGCGGCGAGCCGGTCGAGTACGGCGAGGGGCTCGTGCAGCGGGTGCGCGACCTCGCCACCGAGGGCATCGACGTGGTGCTCGACCTCATCGGCGGCGACGCGCTGGACACGACCCCCGAGCTGCTCGCACCCGGCGGGCGCGTGGCGTCGGTCATCGACCCGGCCAAGGTGCAGGAGCTCGGCGGGCGCTACGTGTTCGTGCGGCCCGACGCCGAGACGCTCGCGCGGCTGGGCGGCTACGTGGCCGACGGCCAGGTGCGGGTCGAGGTCGCCGAGACGTTCCCCCTGGAGCGGACCGGTGAGGCGCTGGCACGCAACCGCGAGGGGCACACCCGCGGCAAGATCGTGGTCACCGTGGCCTGAGTCACCTCCGGCGCGGCGGCGGCCCTCACGGCCGCGGGAGTTGCCGCGAAACCCGGCGGGCCCTGGCGGGGCGCGAGTACCCTTCGCGATATCGAAACCGGGGGGTTCTATGCGCTCGTCCCGAGCCATGTCGTCGGTCGCCGTACTCGCCATGCTGCTCGGGCTTCCCGGGCTGGCGGCCACGACTCCGCTGACCTCGTCCGCTGCGGCGGCCGAGGCGCCTGAGGCTGCCCTCGCGGCCGCGGCC
>JALZDI010000096.1 GCA_030862655.1 Actinomycetota bacterium
CCCCTCCCCTCTGACCTGCGAAGGACAGACACGATGGCGTCGCGCCAGGGCTCGCTCCCGCGCTACATCCTGCAGCGGGTGCTGCTCATCATCCCGATGGTCTGGATCCTGCTCACGCTGGTCTTCCTGCTGATGCGGGTGGCGCCCGGGGACCCGGTCTCGGCGACCGTCGGGGGGCGGCTCTCGGAGGAGGCGCTGGACGAGCGACGCGCGGCGCTCGGGCTGGACCGGCCCCTGCTGGTGCAGTACCTGGAGTACCTCGGCGGCATCCTACGCCTGGACTTCGGCCAGACCATCACCGACAACCGGCCGATCATGAACATCGTGGTCGAGAACGGCGGCGCCACGCTGACGTTGACCGTGGCGGCGCTGCTGATCGCCCTGGTCGTGGGCATCCCCGCCGGACTGCTGGCGGGGCGGTACCGCGACACCGCCGGCGACGTGGTCATCCGGCTGTTCGGGATCCTCACGTATGCGACCCCTGTCTTCTTCACCGGCATCCTGGCCCAGCTCGCCGTCGCGGAGTACGGCGGTGACTGGCCCACCGGCGGCGCCTCGTCGCCGATCACGGAGTTCACCGTGCAGACCCGCACGCACATCCTGGTCATCGACGCGATGCTGATGGGCGACTGGGGCGCCGTACTCGAGATCCTGCAGTACCTCGTGCTGCCGGCGCTGACGCTCGGCCTGCTGATCTGCGGCATCTTCATCCGCCTGACCCGGGTCAACGTCCTGCAGACCCTGCAGGGCGACTACGTCGAGGCCGCCCGGGCCCGTGGCATCAAGGAGTCCAAGGTCGTCCGCTCGCATGCGTTCCGCAACGCGATGGTCCCCGTGGTGACGGTCGTCGGCCTGCAGGTGGCCCTGCTGCTGGCCGGGGCGGTGCTGACCGAGAAGACGTTCACCTGGCCGGGCATCGGCAGCGAGCTCATCGAGTACATCGAGCTGCGCGACTACGCGGCCGTCCAGGGCATCATCACGCTGTTCGCGATCGTCGTGGTCGTGGTGAGCCTGGTGATCGACATCGTCAACGCGATGATCGACCCGAGGGTGAGGTACTGACATGGCGATCGCGCGCAGACTGTTCGCGCCCATCCGCCAGACCAGCGGCACGGGACGGTGGGTGCTGGTGTCCGGCCTGGTGATCACCGCGTTCTTCGTCGTCCTGGCGGTGTTCGCGCCCTGGATCGCGCCCTACGGCTACGCCCAGTCCGGCGTCGACGGGAAGTCGTTCCCGAAGGCGGCTCCGCCCGGCGCGGAGCACTGGTTCGGCACCGACCGCGGCTTCTTCGACGTGTTCTCGCGGGTGGTGTGGGGCGCGCGCACCGAGCTGACCGTGGTCGTGCTCGCCGTGGTCGCCTCGCTGCTGGTGGGTGTGCTGCTGGGCCTGGTGTCCGGCTACGTCGGCGGCTGGCTCGACCGAATCCTGGTGCTGGTCATGGACGCGCTGTACGCGTTCCCGTCGCTGCTGCTGGCCATCGTGTTCTCGTTCCTGCTGACCGGCATCCTCGGCGGCAGCATCACCGCCGCGGCGCTGTCGCTGACGGTGATCTACATGCCGCAGTACTTCCGCGTGGTACGCAACACCACGGTCAGCGCCCGGGAGGCCACCTACGTCGAGGCCGCGCGGGCCATCGGGGCACCCGGGCGCACGGTGATGAGCCGCTACGTGTTCGGCAACGTCATCCAGAGCGTGCCCGTGATCGGCACCCTCAACGCCGCCGACGCGATCTCGGTGCTGGCCGCGCTCGGCTTCCTGGGGCTGGGCATCCAGCCCACCGAGGCCGCCGAGTGGGGCTACGACCTCAGCCGCGCGCTGTCCGACGTCGCCTCCGGCGTCTGGTGGACGGGGGTGTTCCCCGGCGTGGCGATCGTCCTGCTGGTCACCGGGCTCACGCTGGTCGGCGAGGGGCTCAACGAGACCCTGAACCCGACGCTGCGCAAGCGCCGGCTCACCCGGATCATCGCACCGGCCCGCGCCCAGAGGTCCACTCCGCAGGAGGCCCTGCGATGAGCACCGCGACTAGCGCGCTCGAGCCCGTGCTGTCGGTGCGCGACATGCGCGTCTGGTACGGCAGCACCGGCGGCGCCGTGCGCGCGGTCGACGGAGTCAGCTTCGACCTGCGGCCGGGGGAGACTCTCGGCCTGGTCGGCGAGTCCGGCTGCGGCAAGTCGACGCTGGGGCGGGGTCTGCTCGGGCTGCTGCCCCGCGGCGCCTACGTCGACGGTGACCTGGACTTCAAGGGCAGCCCGATGCCGGGCCTGGGCAGCAAGGAGCAGCGTGCGCTGCGCGGCAGCGAGCTCGGGATGATCTTCCAGGAGCCGATGACGCGGCTGAACCCGCTGATGCGCATCTCCCGCCACTTCGAGGAGACGCTGCGCGCGCACAACCCGAAGATGTCCAGGGACGAGATCAAGCACCGCTCGCTCGAGGTGCTGCGGATGATGGGCATCCCACCGACGCGCTACGGGTCGTACCCTCACGAGTTCTCCGGCGGCATGCGGCAGCGGCTGATGATCGCGCTCGCGCTCGTGCTGCGACCGGCGTTCGTGGTCGCCGACGAGCCCACCACGGCGCTCGACGTGCTCGTCGAGGCGCAGATCATCAAGATCCTGCACGACCTGCGCAGCGAGTTCGACACCTCGCTGCTGCTGATCACCCACAACCTGGGCATCGTCGCCGAGGCCTGCGACCGGGTGGCGGTGATGTACGCCGGCCGGATCGTGGAGATCGGCGACGCCGAGCAGGTGTTCGCCGAGCCGCAGCACCCGTACACCCAGGAGCTGCTGCGCTCGACGATCTCGCTGTCCACCACCGGTCTCAACTTCATCCCCGGGGCACCACCGGACCTGGTCGACCCCCCGCCGGGCTGCAACTTCCACCCGCGCTGCCCCCAGGCGATGCGCGTCTGCCCGCAGCAGGACCCGGTCAACCTGCGCCTGCCGTCCGGCCAGCGGGTGGAGTGCTGGCTGCACGGGCCCGAGGACCAGGTGCCAGCAGGCGGTCGGGAGCCGCTGGAGCGGGAGGAGATCAGCGTTGCCGACGAAGCCTGACGCCCCGGCGCGGACCCACGGGCAGGCCGACGACGGCCCGCTGCTTTCCATGCGCGACCTCGAGGTCCACTTCCAGCTGCGCGGCGGCAACCTCGCCCGGTTGCTCGGGATGGGCGCCGGCACCGTCAAGGCGGTCGACGGTGTCAGCCTCGACCTGCGCAAGGGCGAGGTGCTGGGCCTGGTCGGCGAGTCCGGCAGCGGGAAGAGCACCCTCGGGCGCGCCGTACTCGGCCTGGTGCGCGCCACCGGCGGCCAGATCGTCTACCAGGGCCGCGACCTCACCGGGCTGTCCGACCGGCAGCTGCGCGGCATGCGGCGCGAGCTGCAGATGATCTTCCAGGACCCTGCCGCCGCGCTGAACCCCTCGATGGACCTGGGTACGGCGATCGGCCACCCGCTGAAGATCCACAAGATCGCCCGCGGGGACGAGCTGCGCCGCCGGGTCGTCGACGCCCTCGAACGCGTCGGCCTCTCGCCCGGGGAGCAGTACCTCTCCAAGCTGCCCGGCGACCTGTCCGGCGGGCAGAAGCAGCGTGCCGTGATCGCCCGCGCGATCATCCTCGACCCCGTGCTGCTGGTGGCCGACGAGCCGATCTCGATGCTGGACATGAGCGTGCGGGCCAAGATCCTGCAGCTGATGCTGGACCTGAAGGCCGACCTCGACCTCACCTACCTCTACATCACCCACGACCTGGCCAGCGCGAAGTTCTTCTGCGACCGGGTCGCGATCATGTACCTCGGGCGCGTGGTCGAGATCGGGTCGACCGAGGAGATCTTCGCCGACCCCAAGCACCCCTACACCCAGTCGCTGCTGAAGGCCATCCCCGACCCCGGGAAGAAGCTGGCGCGCGACCTGCCCCGCGGGGAGATCCCCGACGCGGCCAGCCCGCCGCTGGGCTGCGCGTTCCACCCCCGCTGCCCGAAGGCCTTCGACATGTGCGGCTGGGAGAGCCGCGACCTGCGCACGCTGGTGGAGGGCCACTGGCTGCGGACCGAGGAGAGCGACTACGAGCAGGAGCGCTCGATCGTGGGGGACCTGGACGCGCTCGACGCCCCCGAGCACCACGCGACGGTGCCTGCGGGCAGCGGCCGCAGCGGCGAGGACGTGGCCGCGATGCTGGAGCGGATCCGCACCGAGGACCCCGAGGAGCCGCTGTGGAAGGGCGTGCGCGAGATGCGCGCCGGCGACCACGGCGCCGACGTGGACTTCTACGACGGCGAGGACCCGGCGCTACGCCGCGCCGGCGGGGTCGAGGTCGCCTGCCACCTGTACTGACGCCTGCGGCAGCGGCGGGGGAGTGCCGCCCCACGCGGGGCAGAGCGCCCGGTGGTCGCACCACCCGCACAGCGCCGACTTGTTGGGCCGCCAGTCGCCGGTCTCGGTGGCCCGCCTGATCGCCGCCCACAGCGCCTCGACCTTGCGCTCGGTGGCGACCAGGTCCTGCTCGTCGGGGTGGTAGCGCAGCATCTCGCCGCTGCCGAGGTAGACCAGCTGCAGCATCCGGGGGACCACGCCGTGGGTGCGCCACAGCACCAGGGCGTAGAACTTCATCTGGAACAGCGCCTTGGCCTCGTAGGCCTCGTGCGGGGCCCGGCCGGTCTTGTAGTCGACGATGCGCACCTCGCCGGTGGGGGCGACATCGAGCCGGTCGATGTAGCCGCGCAGCTGCAGCCCGGAGTCGAGCAGCGTCTCGACGTATACCTCGCGCTCGGCCGGCTCGAGGCGCTGCGGGTCCTCGAGCGTGAAGTAGCGGCTCAGCAGGTCGCGGCACTGCTCGAGCCAGCCGGCCAGGCTGTCCTCGCCGGCCTCGGCCTGCTCACGGTCGGCGAACATCGCGGCGAGCTCCGGCTCGCCGGCGCGCAGGTCGTCCCACGCCGGCTGCAGCAGCTCGGCGGCGCGCTCGGGCGTGCGGTCGAGCGCGGGCAGGTCGAACAGCCGCTCGAGCACGGAGTGGACCACGGTGCCACGCA
The DNA here is from genome assembly GCA_030862655.1 of Actinomycetota bacterium. Next base: position 5,026 of record JALZDI010000096.1, read on the forward strand.
CCGCCGCGGGGCTCGGCGGCTCGGGCAGCCGGTCGATGACCCGGAACCGGTAGAGCAGCGGGCAGGCCATGAAGTCGCCGGCCCGGCTCGGCGACAACGACGCGGCGTGCTCCGACGCCGGCTCACGGGTCGGGCCGGCGGCGGGTGCGAGGGGTGCCTGCTGCATGTCGGACAGGCTAGGCGACCGCACCGACAACCCCGGCGCGCTCGCCGGGGAGTGTCGGCCGGGTCCCTTCGGTGGCCCACTAGGTTGGAGGCGTGCATCCACCAGCCGGCGAAGGGCCGCAGCCGGGTCGGGCCCCGGGCACCGTGCGGATCGGTCAGGTCGCCGGTGTCGACATCCTGGTGCGCGCGTCCTGGCTGCTGATCGCGGTGCTGATCGCCGTGCTCCTCGGGCCGAGGATCGAGCAGCAGGCCCCGGGCCTCGGCGGGCTGGCCTATGTCGCCGGCCTGGTGTTCGCGGTCCTGCTCTACCTGTCGGTGCTGCTGCACGAGCTCTCGCACGCGCTGGCGGCGCGCGGCTTCGGTCTGCCGGTGCGCTCGGTGACCCTGCACTTCCTCGGGGGCGTCACCGAGATCGAGGGCGAGCCGCAGACGCCCGCGCGCGAGTTCGTGGTGTCGGTGGTGGGCCCGCTGACCTCGATCGCGGTCGGTCTCGCCGGGCTGCTGGCCGCCCAGGTCACGCCGGAGGACACGCTGGTCCGGCTGATGATCGACGGACTGGTCTGGGCCAACCTGGTCGTCGGCCTGCTCAACCTGGTGCCCGGGCTGCCGCTGGACGGCGGCCGCATCCTGCGTGCGCTGGTGTGGTGGGCCACCAAGCGGCCGCACCTGGCCACCGCGGTGGCGGGCTGGTCCGGGCGCGGCGTCGCCGTGCTGGCGCTTGCCTCCCCGCTGCTGCTGGAACAGGTGTTCGGGCTGCAGCCCCGGCTGGTCGACTACGTGCTCGGCGCGGTGATCGGGCTGTTCCTGTGGCAGGGCGCCACCCAGGCGCTGGTCACCGCCCGGATCCGCAGCAGGCTGCCCGCGCTGAAGGCGCGGACGCTGGCCCGGCGGGCGATCGCCGTGCCCGCCGACCTGCCACTGGCCGAGGGGCTGCGCCGCGCCCAGGGCGCGGAGGCGGGCGCGATGGTCGTGGTGACCGCCGACGCGCGCCCCAGCGCCGTCGTCAACGAGGCCGCGGTCACCGCGACCCCACAGGAGCGCCGCCCGTGGGTGGCCTGTTCCGCGGTGGCGCGCGACCTGCGGCCGGGGTTGCTGCTCGACGCCGACCTGCACGGCGAGAGGCTTCTGCAGGCGATGCAGGCGACCCCGGCCAGCGAGTACGTCCTGCTGGAGCCGTCGGGTCACGTGTACGGCGTGCTGGCGACCGCCGACGTCGACGCGGCCTTCGCCCGCGCCTGACCCGCGTCGTTAGGCTCGCCTGCATGCATCCCGACGAGCCCGAGCAGCACGCCTGGTCCGGCGTGCGCCGCGGGCCGATGCAGGCCGGTGACTGGGTGCGGCTGACCGACCCCAAGGGCCGTCGGCACAACATCCGCCTGGAGCCCGGCAAGCAGTTCTTCACCACCAAGGGCTCGCTCGACCACGACGCGATGATCGACCGCCCCGAGGGCATCGTGCTGCAGAGCAGCGGGGGCGTCGACTACCTGGTGTTCCGCCCGCTGATGCACGAGTACGTCGTGTCGAT
>JALZDI010000404.1 GCA_030862655.1 Actinomycetota bacterium
CTGCCGGCGAACGCGCTCGGCGAGAGCGTCCAGCCCGCGGCCGCCCTTCAGGCCGCGGCGCAGCAGGTCGCGTAGCGCCTCGCGCAGCCCACCGCCGGCGAGCACATCGCGGCCAAGCTCGTCCAGGGCCGCGCGCACGTCGTAGGGGGGCGCCAACGGGTCGGGGCCGCCGTGCCAGACGCCGTACCGGTACCGGCGGTGCGGTCGCGGCCTGGGCTCGGGTGGGGCCATGTCGGCTGCCTTCCGCGGCCTAGCTGCCGTAGACGGTGCGGCCGTCGACGAGGTCCTTGCCGATGCGGCGGGTCAGGTGCAGCCCGTCCAGCACCAGCTCGACCGCGGCCGCGGTGATCCCCGGCGAGGCGTCGTCACCGTGCCCGAGCCGGTCGAGCACCTTGGCCAGCCCGGCCACGGGACCGACCTGGACGAGCACGTCGTTGGCCGGCACCAGCTCGCCGGTCTCGACCGTCGCGCCCTCGGCGAACAGGTTGGTGAACCCGGACAGGTCCAGCCCGCCCAGCCGTTCCCGGAAGGTGTCGGCGACGGCCACGCGCAGCAGGTGGTCGAGCACCTCGTGCTCGCGGCCCTCCTCGCCCATCTCGAACTCGAGCTTCCCGAGCAGGGTGGGTACGACGGCGGGCAGATCGCACGCCCGAGCGACCGCCTCCGGCTCGCCGGACCGCGCGCAACGGCGCAGCGCCGACCCCGCCACGCCCTCCGCGGCGGCGATGCCGAACCGCGCCGACACCCCCGAGCGCTGGTCGACCGCGGCCGACTCACGCAGCCCGCGGGTGAGGCGCGCCAGCACCTCGAGCAGATGCGCCGGCACGACCGCGGCCAGCCGGGCCTCCTGCGCCACCAGCGCGGCCTCGTCACCGACGTCGAGCGGGTAGTGGGTGCGGATCTCGGCGCCGAAGCGGTCCTTGAGCGGGGTGACGATGCGGCCGCGGTTGGTGTAGTCCTCGGGGTTGGCGGTGGCGACCAGCAGCAGGTCCAGGGGCAGCCGCAGCGAGTAGCCGCGCACCTGGATGTCCCGCTCCTCCAGCACGTTGAACAGCCCCACCTGGATCCGCTCGGCCAGGTCGGGCAGCTCGTTGATGCCGACGATGCCGCGGTTGGTGCGCGGAACCAGCCCGTAGTGGACGGTCTCCGGGTCGCCCAACGTGCGACCCTCGGCGACCTTCACCGGGTCGACGTCGCCGATGAGGTCGCCGACGCTGGTGTCGGGGGTGGCCAGCTTCTCGGCGTACCGGCGGTCCCGGTGCAGCCAGTCCACGGGCAGGTCCTCGCCGAGGTCGGCGGCCAGGCCCCGGCAGCGCACGCACACCGGCTGCGTGGGGTCGTCGTTGATCTCGCAGCCGGCCACCACCGGGACCCACTCATCCAGCAGCGGCACCAGCGCGCGCATCAGCCGGGTCTTGCCCTGGCCCCGCTCCCCGAGCAGCACCAGGTCATGGCCGGCCAGCAGCGCGCTCTCCAGCTCGGGCAGGACGGTGTCGTCGAAACCGACGATGCCCGGGAACGGGTCGGTGCCCTCCCGCAGGGCGGCCAGCAGGTTGTCGCGGATCTCTGCCTTCACCGAGCGCGAAACGTAACCTTGCGCTCGCAGCGCGTGGAGCGTCGAAGGCCTGTCGGCGGGGCCTGTCACCATGAGGTCGACAGTACTCGGGCGTTGCGCGGGTAACTTGGCTAAACCGCCTCGCGGCGACGCTCACCGACCTACCATCACGAATGTGAAGAGCCGACGCGACTCGGCGACTCGCTTCGTCATCGCGCTCGTGACGGTGGGCCTGGTCGCCTTCTTGGTAGTGCTGATCTCAGGGGTGGCGGTGATCCGTCAGCTCGCGGAGACGCACGCCGTCGAGCAGGCGCGCGCGCTCACCCAGCTCGACGCCCGGGCGGTGGAAGACCGGATCACCGACCGGATGGTCACGGGCTTCCGCCCGAAGCCGCTGGGACGGCTGACCAAGATCGTGCAGAACGCGATCAAGTCCGACCCCGTCGTCAAGCGCGTCAAGATCTGGCGGCCCGAGGGCGACACCATCGTGCTGGCGTACTCCGACCTTGCCGACCTCATCGGACAGCGGCAGCCGCTCAGCGAGGACCAACGGGAGGTGCTCGAGACCGGGGCCGTGGTCGCCGAGGTTTCCGACCTGGACAAGGCCGAGAACGTCTCCGAGCGGGGGCTCACCGGCCCGATCACCGAGGTCTACACCCGCATCATCACGCCCAAGGGCCGGCCGCTGCTGTTCGAGACCTACCAGAGCAGCGAGGCGATCGCCAGCAGCGGTCGCGAGATTGCCGGGGACTTCACGCCGGTCCTGATCCTGACCCTGTCCATCGCCGGCCTGCTCGAGGCCACGCTGGCGACCGCGCTGATCCGGCGGTTCCGGCGCAACCAGCAGGAGCGGGAGGCGCTGATGCAGGCGGCGGTGGACGCGTCGTTCCGCGAGCGGCGTCGCATCGCCGGTGACCTGCACGACGGTCCGGTGCAGGAGATGGCCG
>JALZDI010000405.1 GCA_030862655.1 Actinomycetota bacterium
GCCGTGGATCTCGGCGTCGATCCATGAGGCCGTCCGCTGGGGGCACCACCCGGCGACCATGCTGGCCGCGCTGGGGTGGGACTTCTGCGACGGCGGACCGGCCGTCGGTCCGGCCGGGCGCGCGGGTCTGCGCAGCACACGGCTGGTGCCGACCGGTACGGCCCCGGCCGCGACGCTTGAGCCCAGGTCCCCCGAAGTGACTACGCCAGAAACCACCCATTCGGGCCATAACAGTCGGAGCACGCCCCTCGTTCATACTGGGAACCGAGGTTGGGGAGCATTGCACACATGGCTGACGTCCTGAACGCGCCGCTGCACGACGCCGAGATGCTCGCCGAGATCGAGCTGGTGACCGAGCTGATGGCCCGCGCGAGCGAGTCGAACGGCCCGGTCAGTCAGCGGACGCTCGACGAGATCCTGCAGGTGCCGGGCAAGACGGCCTAAGCGCCGCCCGCGAACCGGTTCGCGGTGAGCTTCCAGCTGGGCAAGTCGTCCAGCGACATGGTCGACTCGTAGACCCGCTCGTAGCCGGTGTGCGCGATCCGCCACCGGCCGTCGGCGCCACGCCGATACCGGTCGTGGTAGACCGCGAAGCCCTCGATCAGCACCCGGTGCTCGACCGCGATGACGCGGTCGGCCAGCGACCAGGTCGCCGCAGCCTCCGTCCCCGAGACCGTGATCTCGGGGTGGTGCACCTGGTGCTGGGTGACGATCTCCGGCCCGACCGAGGTCCGCATGAACTCGACGATCTCCGCGGCCGAGCCGAACTGCAGCCCCGCGCCGTACGACCCGGTCGCGTCCGGCTCGAACACCGCGGCGAACGCGTCCCACTCCTTGAGGTCGAGCGTGCGCAGGTAGCGGTACTTCAGCTCCTCGATCTCCCGCACGGCGACCAGGTCCTCGGGTGTCACGGCAGCCTCCAGCGGGTATACGACCGACCAGGAGAGCCGGCGCGGGGGTAAGTACGGCGGCGAAACTGCAACACGTTCTACCAACTCGGGCGCCACCGGCACAACCCACCCGAAGCAGGGCTGTGACGTGGCGCTCAACGGGCCGGCGATGTTCGGGACGGGGAGACATCTGCGCAGGTCAGCCCGTACTCTTGACCGGATTACCCCGGGAGGTCGGATGCGTCGCAGCAGGGCGTGGTGGCTGCCAGTGGCGCTGGTGGCCACGTTGGCGAGCGCCTGCAGCCTGTCCGCGCCACCGGCCGACAACCCGCGGGCCGCCTCCGCGACCGTCGAGTCCGCCCCGACGCCCACCGAGACCGAGAGCCCGGTCATCGTCGGGGCGCCGCCGCCCACCAAGAAGTCGGTGCCGGTCGCGCGCGGCATGGTCTTCGGCGACGGCGGGCAGAAGGTGGCGCTGGCCGAGGTGTCGGACCAGGTCGTCCACTCCAAGGAGTGGAAGCAGATCTCGAAGATGCGCGACAAGGTCGAGGCGATCGCCGAGCAGCTCAACGGCAAGGTCCCGCAGGAGCAGGCCGAGCTGACCGGCACCAGTGCCGACTTCGGCTCGTTCAGCTACACCTACACCGCCGACGGCAGCATCCAGCCCGACCCCGCCTGGGTCAACGAGTACATCCGCACCGAGACCGTGCCCATCCTGGGGTCGGTCACCTGCCACAAGAACATGATTCCGCAGCTGCGCGCGGCCCTGCAGCAGGTGGTCGACTCCGGCCTGGCCGACACGATCAACCCCGACGAGTACGCCGGCTGCTACGTCCCGCGCTTCATCGGCAGCGACCCGTCCAACCCGGTCTCGCTGCACACCTGGGGCATCGCGCTCGACCTGAACGTGCCCGGCAACCAGCGCGGCACCGTCGGCGAGATCGACCGCCGGGTGGTGGCGATCTTCAAGGCGTGGGGCTTCGCCTGGGGCGGCGACTGGGACTACACCGACCCCATGCACTTCGAGCTCGCCCGCCTCTACTGACCCCATGGGTCCGGCGGGCCGCGCCCCCGTGTGATCATCGAGCCGCCATGACCCGCCGTCGGCTCCCGCCCTACCTGACCCCGAAGATGCTCGGGCTGCACCTGCTGGCGGTCGTGCTCACCGCCGCGATGGTCGCGCTCGGCCTGTGGCAGATGGGCTCGTACGGCGAGGAGCAGCAGCGCGACGCCGCAGCCGCGGCCGACGCCAGGCCCGTACCCCTCGACTCCCTCCTCCGCCCCGACCAGGCCTTCACCGCCGAGGCCGCCGCCCGCCCGGTCACCGCCGCGGGCGAGTACGGCGAGCCGCAGCTGCTGGTCGACCGCGGCTCCGGCGCCCGCTGGGTGGTGGCCCCGCTGCTCACCGACTCGGGCGCCGCGATCCTGGTCGTCCGCGGTCTGGCGCCGGCCGCCGGGGCACAGCCCGCACCGGCGGGCCGCGTCAGGGTCGAAGGCTCGCTGCAGCCGTCCGAGCCCCGCGCCACCGACGACGACCCGACCGACGCGACCGTGCCGAGCCTGAACACCGCCCAGCTGGTCGGGGAGTTCGACACCGACCTCTACAGCGG
>JALZDI010000406.1 GCA_030862655.1 Actinomycetota bacterium
CGCAGCGAGCTGCCCGACGTGGTGTTCGAGGCGACGTCGGCGTCGGTGCACAGGGCCAACGCGCCCCGCTACGAGCAGGCCGGCATCCGCGCGGTCGACCTGACCCCGGCGGCGGTCGGGCCCTACGTCGTGCCCCCGGTCAACCTCGAGCTCGAGGCCGGCGCCCCCAACCTCAACCTGATCACCTGCGGCGGGCAGGCGACGATCCCGATGGTGTACGCGGTGTCGCGGGTGGCGCCGGTGGCCTACGCCGAGATCGTCGCGTCGGTCTCGTCGGTCTCCGCGGGCCCGGGCACGCGCGCGAACATCGACGAGTTCACGCGTACGACGAGCCGCGGCATCGAGGTGATCGGCGGCGCCCAGCGCGGCAAGGCGATCATCATCCTCAACCCCGCCGACCCCCCGATGATCATGCGCGACACCATCCACTGCGCGATCCCCGAGGACGCCGACCGCGACGCGGTCGCCGACTCCGTCCGGCGGATGGTCGACGACGTCGCCACCTACGTGCCCGGCTACCGGCTGCTGGTCGACCCGCAGTTCGACGAGCCGTCGGCCTCGACCGGGGGGATGGCCAAGGTCAGCGTCTTCGTCGAGGTCGAGGGCGCCGGCGACTTCCTTCCGCCGTACGCCGGCAACCTCGACATCATGACCGCGGCCGCCGCCAAGGTCGGCGAGGAGCTCGTCGCCGGCCTGGAGCCCGCGTTGCGTCCGTGAGGGTGTGCGCCATCGCGCTCGCCTCGACGGACACCAGGACCGAACCGAGGGAGATCCCATGTGGGACGACTACGACATCCGCATCACCGACACCTGTCTGCGTGACGGTTCGCACCACAAGCGGCACCAGTTCACCGCCGACGAGGCACGCTCGATCGTCGCGGCGCTCGACGAAGCGGGCGTGCCGGTGATCGAGGTGACCCACGGCGACGGGCTCGGCGGCTCGTCGTTCACCTACGGCTTCTCGAGGACGCCGGAGCAGGAGCTGATCACGCTGGCGGCCAAGACCGCCAAGCGCGCCAGGATCGCGTTCCTGATGCTGCCCGGCGTCGGGGTCAAGGACGACATCGGCATCGCCGCCGACAACGGCGCGTCGATCTGCCGGATCGCCACCCACTGCACCGAGGCCGACGTGTCCGAGCAGCACTTCGGGCTGGCGCGCGAGCGCGGGCTGGAGACCGTGGGCTTCCTGATGATGGCGCACTCGCAGCCGCCGGAGAAGCTGGCCGAGCAGGCGCGGATCATGGTCGACGCCGGCTGCCAGTGCGTCTACGTCGTCGACTCCGCCGGGGCGCTGGTGCTCGAGCAGGTGTCGGACCGGGTCGGCGCGATCCACGCCGAGATCGGGTCGGAGGCCATGGTCGGCTTCCACGGTCACGAGAACCTCGGCGTCGGGGTTGCCAACTCGATCGCCGCCGTGCGCGCGGGCGCGAAGCAGATCGACGGCTCGTGCCGTCGCTTCGGCGCCGGCGCAGGCAACACGCCGGTCGAGGCGTTCGTGGGTGTCTGCGACAAGCTCGGCATCCGTACCGGCATCGACTTCTTCAAGATCGTCGACGCCGCCGAGGACGTCGTACGCCCGGCGATGCCCGAGGAGTGCCTGCTGGACCGACTGGCGCTGACCATGGGCTACTCCGGGGTCTACTCCAGCTTCCTCAAGCACGCGTTCCACCAGGCCGAGCGCTACGGCGTGTCCGGCGCCGACATCCTCATCCGGGCGGGGGAGCGCAGGCTCGTCGGCGGCCAGGAGGACCAGCTCACCGACATCGCCCTCGAGCTGCAGCGCGAGGCCGCCTCCCGCTGACGCCGCGAGATGGCAGCAACTCACCTTCGCGAGGGCGCGGAAGGTGAGGTGTGGCCATCTCGACAGAAACGAGAACGTGTTCTAGTCTTGGAGGCGCTGGGCAAGTCCTGTGGACCCCAACCCGGGCGAGCACCGTCCGCGGACACGAACGGAGCGATGGATGAGCGAGAAGGTCGTCGACGCGGTGCGCGATCTCCTGCCGGCGTTCGAGGAGCGCGCGCAGAGCGCCGAGGACGCGCGGCGGATCCCGGCCGAGTCGATCGCGTCTCTGCAGGAGGCGGGGTTCTTCCGGCTGCTGCAGCCGAAGCGGTTCGGCGGCTTCGAGGCCGACCCGGTCACCTTCTACACCGCCGTACGCCTGGTCGCGAGCGCCTGCGGCTCCACCGGCTGGGTGTCCTCGGTGCTGGGCGTGCACCCGTGGCAGCTTTCGCTGTTCCCCGAGCAGGCCCAGACCGACGTGTGGGGCGAGGACGCGCACACCCGGATCTCGTCGTCGTACGCCCCCACCGGCAAGGCCAAGCTGGTCGAGGGCGGTGTGCAGCTCTCCGGCAGGTGGAGCTTCTCCTCCGGCTGCGACCACGCCACCTGGGTGCTGCTCGGCGGCATCGTCACCGACGACGACGGCAACCAGGTCGACTTCCGGACCTTCCTGGTGCCGCTGGGCGACTACCGCATCGAGGACGTGTGGGACACGG
>JALZDI010000407.1 GCA_030862655.1 Actinomycetota bacterium
GACCCGCGCACCGGCGAGTTCGGCCGCTACGCCCGGCTGCCCGACCTGCCCACCTGCTCCTCGGTCGACCCGGGCACGCGGTGCTCGCCGAACCTGCTCGACAAGCCGGCGATCCCCAACTTCGCCGTCTGGGGGCCCGACGGGTCGCTGTACGTCACCGACTACGGCCAGGCGGTGCTGTGGCGCATCCCGCCCGGCAGTCCCCGGCCGCGGGTGTGGCTTTCCGACCGCCGCCTCGACGGGGTGGAGTTCGGCACCACCGGTCTGCTGCTCCAGCCCGGCCACCGGTCGCTGCTGGTGGCACAGGGGTCCTCGGGCGGCCTCGGCGAGCCGAACCCCACCAACGGCAAGCTCTACCGGGTGCCGCTCCGGCGCGACGGCCGGTCCGGCGCCCTGCACCTGCTCTGGGAGAGCCGGCCCGGCGACCTTCCCGACGGCTTCGGCATCGCCCGGTCGGGCAACATCTACCTCGCCTGCGCGGGGCTGAGCCAGCAGATCGTCGTCCTCGGTCCCGACGGCGAGGAGGTGGAACGGTTCCCGCAGGTACCGGCCGCCGGCGACAACGGGTCGAGGATCCCCTTCGACACGCCCTCCAGCGCCACCTTCCTGGGCCGGCGCATCCTGGTCGCCAACCAGGCCTACACCGGCAACGGCGACCACCACGCGGTCCTCGACGTGCACGTGGGCGAGCGGGGCGCGCCGGTGCTCGTCCCCGACGACGCCGGCGACCGGGTCAGTCGCTGACCTGCAGCTCGCGGAGGCGGGCCTGCTCGACGTCGCTGAGCGGGCGCGAGCGCTGCTCCTGCCGGTCGAAGGCCACCACGACCGCGTGTGCCCGCGACAGCACCTCGTCGCCGTCGCGGATCTCGGCCTCCAGGTCGTACGACGACCGGCCCACCCGCGACACCCAGGTCTGGATCTCGAACGGCTCGGGGCGGAACAGGATCGGGCGGCGGTAGTCGACGTCGATCCTGGCCACCACGACACCGCGTCCGGCGCTCTGCGGCTGACCGTCCGCCAGCCCGGACAGGAACGCGATCCGGGCCTCCTGGAAGTACTCGAAGTACTTCACGTTGTTGACGTGGCCGTAGGAGTCGACGTCGGACCAGCGCACCCGGCAGGGGTAGGTGTGCCGTCGGCCCCCGCCCGCGCCGCTCGTCGTACCCGTGCTCACCGCGCGGCCACCTCCCCCTCCGGCTCGAGGAACCGCTCGAGTACGGCGCGCTCCTCGGCGCCGATGCGGCGCGGACGCTCCCGGGCGAAGACGAACGGCGTCAGCACGGTCGCGGCCCGGGTGTAGACCCGCCGGCCCCCGTCGGGGAGCTCGTCGAGGATCTCGTAGCGCATCGTGAACGAGGCGGCACGGATGCCGCTGACCCAGGTCTCGATGCGCACCGGCTCGGGCCGGAACACCAGGGGGGCCACGAACTCGACCTCGTGCCGGACCACCACGACGCCCTCGGCCAGCTCCTCACCGCCGCTCGCCGGGGCGTGCACCGACAGCATGTCGACCCGGGCCTCCTGCAGGTAGTCGACGTAGGTGACGTTGTTGACGTGGCCGAGCGAGTCCATGTCGGCCCAGCGCAACGGACAGTAGTAGACGTGCCGCACAGCAGCCGATCCTGTCAGACCCGCCCGGCCTGACCACGGTGCGGCTACGGTGCGGCGGGTGAGGGTCCTCACTGCGGGCCCCGCCGAGCCATGCAGTACCTTGCTAAGCGAGCGCTTAGCCTGCGTGCCGGACGAGCAAACCAGAGCGAGGAGACAACGTGACCGACCACCCCCGCACCGCGATCGTCACCGGAGCCGCCCGCGGCATCGGCAGCGCCGTGGCCCAGCGCCTGGCCGAGGACGGCCTCGCCGTCGGGGTGCTCGACCTCGACGAGTCCGCCTGCGGCAACACCGTGGAGACGATCACGAAGGCCGGCGGGTCGGCGCTGGGCGTGGGGGTCGACGTGTCCGACGAGACCGCCGTCGAGGCCGCGGTCACCCGCGTGGCCGAGGACCTCGGGCCGCCGACCGTGCTGGTCAACAACGCCGGCATCACCCGCGACAACCTGCTGTTCAAGATGACGGTCGAGGACTGGGACGCGGTGATGAACGTGCACCTGCGCGGGTCGTTCCTGATGACCAAGGCCACCCAGAAGTACATGGTCGACGCGAAGTGGGGTCGCATCGTCAACCTCTCCAGCCGCTCGGCCGTCGGCAACCGGGGGCAGGCGAACTACTCCGCGGCCAAGGCCGGCATGCAGGGCTTCACCAAGACGCTGTCCATCGAGCTCGGCAAGTTCGGCATCACCGCCAACGCCATCGCGCCGGGCTTCATCGTCACCGAGATGACCGAGGCCACGGCCGCCCGCGTGGGCGCGTCCTACGAGGACTTCAAGGCCGCGGCGGCGGCGCAGACGCCGGTGGCCCGGGTCGGCTACCCCGAGGACGTCGCGCACACCGCGTCGTTCCTGGCCAGTGAGGGCGCCGGGTTCGTGTCCGGACAG
>JALZDI010000408.1 GCA_030862655.1 Actinomycetota bacterium
CTGCAGGCCCTCGTCGTCGCCCACGAAGCCGCCCGGCAGCGCGAGCCGACCACGGTAGGGCGACGCGTCGCGCCGCCCGGCCAGCGCGCACAGGCGGCCGTCGCGGACCGCCAGCACAACGAGGTCGACCGCGACCGCGAACCGCCCGTGCCCGCTGCCTCGCGCCATGTCCCGGACCCTACATTGTCATCCTGACAATACGAACCGTTCTCCGGCCCGGGGAACGGCTCCGGAACCGACGCGGCCGCCGTAGACTGTGCCGCGAGGCGGTCGCTGCGTGACACGAGGGACACGTTGCGCGTCCGCCGAGCTGGGGGAAAACATGCGCGCTTGGGCGCTCACGCCACTGCTCTGGCTGGTCGGCTGCGCCGCGCCCGAGTCCGGGCCGGTCGCCGAGCCCGAGGCCCGGCCGAGTGCCTGCGCGGACGCCGAGGGCTGCCAGGTCGTCACGAGCGTCGACGTCGACGGCGACGACCGGGTCGACGAGGTCGGCTTCGTCGTCGAGTCGAAGAAGCGCGCCACCGTGCGGCTGGCCACCAGCGGTGGGCAGACGCTGCGGCACCGGCTGCGGGTGACATGGTTCCCCGAGCCGGAGTTCTTCGGTGCCGCCCCGATCGACGGCCGCCCGGGTGCCGAGCTCGTGGTCGGCACGACGATGGGGGCGCACACGCTGTTCTTCAGCACGCTGTCGGTCCGTGACGGCCAGATCGTGGCGGTGCCTGCGCCCGCCGGTCCGGAATGGATGATCGACGGCGCGTTCGCGTTCCACGCGGGTGTGGTCCGCCGCGTCGACGACGGTCGGGTGACGGTGGTGCTGCGTGAGGCCGCCCGCCAGGGACAGAGCTCCCGGTTCGCCGGCACCGACCGCACCTACGTCTGGCGCGACGGCCGCTGGCGGCACCTGCGCACCGAGCGCACCCGCTACCGCTCCGAGGCGGCGGCGAGCCGCATCGGCGGCTGGCACGTACCGGGCCTGCCGCGCCGCCCCGACTTCTGACGCCGGCTCCCGGGCAAACACGCTGCGGAGCCGCCGAACTACTGACAGCCACTACCCCGGCGTGCCAATCTCCTCTGTGTGAACCGTGCCTCCCTCCAGATCCTCTCCGTCGCTCTGGTGACCGGGGCCGGGCTGCTCAGCGCCCCGGCGCCCGCCTCCGCCGCCGTACCCAGCACGCTGACCCTGCGCGCGCCCGACCGCGGCCACATCTTCACCACCGTCCCGGTGACCGCCACGCTGGCCGACCCGGCCGGGCAGCCTCTGCAGGACCGGCAGGTGCGGCTGCAGCGCTGGGTCGACGGCGGCTGGTCGGCCGGTCGCCGGGTCACCACCAACGCCAACGGGGTGGCCCGCGCCGAGATGCGGATCCGTGCCGACGACCGCAACAACAAGTTCCGCGCCACCTGGGCGGGCGATTCCGACCCCGACGGCTACGCCGGGGCGACCAGCGACCCGGAGCCCGTCAACGGCGTCCGCGTCGACACCAGGTTGCGGCTCTCCGGACCCGACAGCGTCATCGACGAGCGTCGGACGACGCTGTGGATCCGCTGGGTCGCCCGTGACGGCCGCAACGTGCACCAGCGGGTGCGTCTGCTGCGCCGCAACGCCGGCCGGCGCACGTGGCGGCACGTGCGTTCCCCGCTGGTCGACCACGGGCGTGCACGGGTGCGGGTCCGCCCGCGCGTGGACACCCGGTGGAAGGTGGTCGGCGCCGCCAACGCCTGGCACACCCGCGCGCGCTCGACCGTGCACCGTGTCGACAACCTCCCGCCGAGCCGACCGGTCGTGCTGCCGCGGAACGCCCCGCGCCCCGACATCAGGCTGAGGCCGCAGCGGCGGGCCTCCGGCGGCGGGCTCAACCCGCAGGTGACCCGCATCCCCGGGACGGTCTGGCGGCACATGACCGGTCGGTCCTGGCACCGAGGCTGCCCCGTCGGCCGCCCGTCGCTGCGGCTGGTCCGGATGAACTACTGGGGCTTCGACGGCTATCGTCACCGCGGCGAGATGGTGGTGCACCGCCGGGTCGCGCGGCCGACCGTCGGCGTCTTCCGCGACCTGTACCAGATGAAGACCCCGATCCGGTCGATGTACCGGGTCGACCGCTTCGGCTGGTCGCGCCGGCTGCACGGGGCCAACGACTACAGGTCGATGGCCGCCGACAACACCAGCGCGTTCAACTGCCGCAACGTGGTCGGCCGGCCGGGCGTGCGCTCACCGCACTCCTACGGCGACGCGATCGACCTCGACCCGTGGGAGAACCCCTACGTGTCCCGGCAGGGCACCTACCCCAACCGCTGGTGGCTGAGCCGCTCCCACAAGCGGGTCGCGTGGCGGTCCCGCTCGCACCCGGTCGTGCGGGCGTTCCGTCGGCACGGCTTCGCCTGGGGCGGCTCCTTCTCCGACTTCCACCACTTCGAGGACTGACCCCCTTCCCGCCGAGACTGCGCGACTGCACCACCCCCTTCCCGCCGAGACTGCGCGACTGCACCACCCC
>JALZDI010000409.1 GCA_030862655.1 Actinomycetota bacterium
CCCGGAGATGCACGAGCTGGCCGCCCGGCTCGGCAGCGACGTGCCGTTCAGCCTGCTCGGCGGGACCGCGGTCGGCACCGGCCGCGGCGAGCAGCTGGCCCCGGTGCCGGTGCGCGACACCTTCCATTGGGTGCTGGCCGTCGATGACGCGGGCCTCTCCACGCCGGCGGTGTACGCCGAGCTCGACCGCCAGCGGGCCGAGATGGTTGCGGACCGCATGTCGGTCGTCTCCCACCTGGAGGTGCCCGACGACCTGATCCGGGGTCTGCGGGAGGGCGACGTCGCCACGCTCGGGCGGGCCATGGCCAACGACCTGCAGCCGGCGGCGGTCGGGCTGCGCCCGGGCCTGTTCGAGGTGCTGCGGCTGCGGGTCACCGTCATGGGTGCCGGCGCGGTCGTCTCCGGGTCCGGGCCCACCTGCGTCTTCCTGGCCCACGGCGAGGCGCACGCCCGCACGATGGGCCGGGCGCTGACGGCCGCCGGCTGCCGAGTCCTGCACGCCACCGGGCCCGTTCCCGGAGCCAGGGTGGTGCCGCGATGAGCACCGGCCCCGGCGCTCCCGTGGTCAACCTGGTCAACCTCGAGCGCGTGCACAAGGCGTACGGCGAGCGCGTGCTGCTCGACGACGTCAGCCTCGGCGTGTCCGCCGGCGACCGGGTCGGGATCGTCGGCCGCAACGGCGGCGGCAAGACAACGCTGCTGCGGGTGCTGACCCGCGTCGAGCCGGCGGACTCCGGGCGTGTCACCCACACCCGCGGCCTGCGGGTGGGCTACCTGCAGCAGCACGACCCGGCCGGCGACCAGACGGTGCGGTCCGTCGTGCTCGGTGACCTGGCCGAGCACGAGTGGGCCGCGGAGCACCGGACCCGCGAGGTGGTCGAGACCCTGCTGGCGGGCGTGGACCTCGACCGCGGGCTGGCCGGGCTCTCCGGCGGCGAGCGGCGGCGCGTCGGGCTGGCGCGCGAGCTGCTCGGCGACCACGACCTGCTGGTGCTCGACGAGCCCACCAACCACCTCGACGTGGAGGTCGTCGACTGGCTGGCGCGACACCTGGCTGCCCGGCCGCAGGCGCTGGTCGTGGTGACCCACGACCGGTGGTTCCTCGACGCGGTGTGCACGACGACGTGGGAGGTGCACGACGGCTCCGTGGACGCCTACGAGGGCGGCTACGCCGCCTACGTGCTGGCCCGGGCCGAGCGCGACCGGCAGGCGGCCTCAGCCGAGACGCGGCGGCGCAACCTGGTGCGCAAGGAACTGGCGTGGTTGCGCCGCGGGCCGCCGGCCCGGACGTCCAAGCCGCGGTTCCGGATCGACGCGGCGAACGCGCTGATCGCCGACGAGCCCGCGCCGCGCGACCGGCTGGGGCTGCAGCGGTTCGCGATGAGCAGGCTGGGCAAGGACGTCGTGGACCTCGAGGACGTCACGGTGTCCCGCGGCGGACGGGACCTGCTCGACCACGCCACGCTGCGGCTGGGGCCGGGCGACCGGATCGGTGTCGTGGGTGTCAACGGCGCCGGCAAGACCACCGTGCTGCGGCTGCTGGCCGGCGAGATCAGCCCGGACGCGGGCCGGCGTCGCGCGGGCCGCACCGTCTCGATCGCGCACCTGCACCAGCACCCGGCCGGCCTCGACCCGGCCGAGCAGGTGCTCGCGTCGGTGGAGTCGGTGCGCCGGGTGGTGAGGCTGCCGGGCGGGTCGGAGCTGACCGCGACCAGCATGCTGGAGCGGTTCGGCTTCGCCGGCGGCCGGCTCGTGGCTCGCGTCGGCGACCTGTCCGGCGGCGAGCGGCGGCGGCTGCAGATGCTGCGGCTGCTGATGGCCGAGCCCAACGTGCTGCTGCTCGACGAGCCCACCAACGACCTCGACATCGACACGCTGACCGTGCTCGAGGACTTCCTCGACGGCTGGGCCGGCACCCTGGTCGCGGTCTCGCACGACCGGTACTTCCTGGAGCGGGTCTGCGACGAGGTGTGGGCCCTGCTCGGCGACGGGTCGCTGCGGATGCTGCCCGGCGGGGTCGAGGAGTACCTGGAGCGGCGTCGCTCCGCCACTCGGTTCGTCAGCGACTCTCCCCAGGAGCATGCCCGCGCCGCAGACGAACCGCGGCGCACCCAGGCTGCCGAGCAGCGCGCCGCCCGCAAGGAGGTGGCCCGGATCGAGCGCCGGCTGGCGAAGCTGGCCGAGCAGGAGAAGCGGCTGCACGAGCAGATGGCCGCCCAGGCCACCGACCACGAGGCGCTGGTGGACCTCGACGCGCGGCTGCGCGCGGTCACCGACGAGAAGGAGTCCCTGGAGGAGGCCTGGCTCGCCGCCGCCGAGACCGCCGAGGGCTGAGCGGGGCTAGGTTCTCTCGTCGAAGGGGCGCACCAGCGCGCGCAGCAGGTCGGCGAGCCGCGTGCGGTCGGGCTCCCCCAGCCCGGTGAGCAGCGCCCGCTCGTTGGTGAGCAGCGCCGACAGCGCCGCGTCGACCCGGCCCCGCCC
>JALZDI010000097.1 GCA_030862655.1 Actinomycetota bacterium
GCGTGCAACCGGGGCAGTCCGCTCGCGCGGGCACGCGTCCGGTGGTCGGATCGGCCGCGGGCGGCGGCGCGGAGGGCGTGGCTGGCTCGGCTCATCCGCCTTGCCTACCACGATCTGTGATCAGGCGCACACGTCGAGTGCTCGGGTGAGCAGCGCCGGGTCGGCGTACCCCACCCAGGTGATCCGCGGGTCCTTGCGGAACCAGGAGTCCTGCCGGCGGGCGAACCGGCGGGTCGCGCGCACGGTCTGCTCGCGGGCCTCGTCCTGGGAGATCTCGCCGGCCAGGAAGCGCAGCACCTGCGCGTAGCCCAGGGCGCGCGCGGCGGTGCGCCCCTCGCGCAGCCCCTTCGCCTCCAGCCGGCGGACCTCGTCGACGAAGCCGGCCGACCACATCTGCTCCACGCGCAGCGCGATCCGCTCGTCGAGCACCGGCCGCGGGACGTCGATGCCGACCTGGCGCACGTCGTCGTAGACGTACGTGTGCTCGGGCAGCCGGGAGCTGAACGGTCGCCCGGTGAGCGCGATGACCTCGAGCGCGCGCACGACGCGCCGGCCGTTGCTGGGCAGGATGTCCGCGGCCGCCTGCGGGTCCTGCTCGGCCAGCTCGGCGTGCAGCCGCCCGGCGCCCTGCTCGGCGAGCCGCTTCTCCAGCCGCGTCCGCAACGCGGCATCGGTGCCCGGGAACTCGAACCGGTCGAGCACCGCCCTCATGTAGAGCGCCGACCCGCCGACGACGACCGGCGTGCTCCCGCGCCGGCGGCAGTCGTCGACCGCCGCCCGGGCCCAGCGCTGGAACTGTGCGACCGTGGCCGGCTCGGTGACGTCGAGTACGTCGAGCAGGTGGTGCGGGACGCCCCGGCGCTGCGCCGGCACGATCTTGGCGGTGCCGACGTCCATGCCGCGGTAGAGCTGCATCGAGTCGCCGTTGACCACCTCGCCCCCCAGGTGCTTGGCCAGGTCGACGGCGAGGTCGGACTTGCCGGCCGCCGTCGGTCCGACGACGGCGACCACCGGCGGCGGGGAGGCGGCATCGGGCACCACGCCAGTGTTTCAGGGGGCGCCGCTGTTGTCGGACCCCGATGGCGGGTAGGAAGGGGGCATGAGCATCTTCGACAAGCTCCGCAAGGGCGCCACCAAGGCCGTCGACCAGCACGGCGACAAGATCGCCAAGGGGCTGGACAAGGCCGCCGGCGCCGTGGACAAGCGGACCGGCCACAAGCACTCCGACAAGATCCGCAAGGGAGTGGGCAAGGCCAAGGAGGGACTGGACAGGCTCGACCAGAAGAAGGACAACGACCTCGGCGGGCCCGCGTCGCCGGACACCAGGCCCCCGGGCACGCCGCCGGAGTCGGGCCCGAAGCAGCCGCCCGGCAGCGGGTCCACCCCACCCCAGCCCTGACCTGTACCGGCTCGCGTCCGCCGTTCGGTGCGCCACTGCGCACTCCCCGGCGGACGCAGCGACGCTACGGCGCTGCCGCCCAGGTGCCCACGAAGTAGCCGACGCCGTAGGGCGCGGCGTCGTACCCCACCGACGCGTCGACCCCCTCGCCCTCGCCGACCTGCGACGCGGCGCCGGCCAGGAACTGCCAGGCCTGCCGGCCGGCGACCCACAGGTCCGCGCAGGCGACCGGCGGCGGGTTCTCGGCCAGCCAGGCGAGGTCCGGGCCGGCCAGGGCACGGGCGATCTCGGCGTCCAGCGGCGCGGCGCGGTCGTCGAGGTAGCCCGGTGCCTGCTCGCCGCGCCTGGCCGTGCCGTCGCCCATCGCCAGCACCGCGACCCGCAGGTCGGCCGCGGCGGTCCTCTGGCCGGTCTCCACGCACTGCGCCGGCGTCGTCTCGCGCGGAAGCGCCAGGTAGCGCCGAGGCCCGGTCCACCCGGCACGGTCCAGAAGCCACGCCCCGACGGTGTGCGCGAGGGGGAGCGCGTCGGATTTCCTTCCACCCGCGCGAGCGTCGACGCCGAAGCCGCGCAGCGTGCCGCCGTCGGCCTCGTCGTACCGGCGCGTCTGCGGACCGTCCCCGACGCACACCACCACCTCGGGTCGCGCGCCGAGCATCGCCGCCACGGCCGCGTCGCACGCGCGGCGCAGGTCGTCCAGCTCGGCGGCGGCCTGCTGCGCGACCGCGGGCACCAGCAGTGGCGGGTGCGGGCAGACCGCGGCGGAGACGAACACGGAGGCAGAGCGTAGCCGTAGGGTCGCGGTCATGCCGTCCGAGCGCTTCGCGTTGGTGCCCGCCTCCTACGTCCTGCTGCTGCGGGCGGGCCCGGGAGGCTCCGGCGACCAGGTGCTGCTGCAGCGGCGGCAGCACACCGGCTTCATGGACGGCTTCTGGGCGGCGTCGGCGGCCGGGCACGTCGAGCGCGGCGAGTCGTGTACGGCTGCCGTGGTCCGCGAGGCACGCGAGGAGCTCGGCATCACCGTCGACCCCCGCGACCTGAGGCCGCTCGGTGCGGTGCACCGGACGCAGGACACCGACCGGCCCGTCGACCAGCGCGTCGACTTCTTCTTCGCCTGCCGGCGCTGGTCGGGCGCAGCGGGGCTGCGCGAGAAGAAGGCGTCGGAGCTGGGCTGGTTCGACGTCGGGGCGCTACCCGACCCGGTGGTGCCGCACGAGCTCGTCGTCCTCGAGGCGCTTGCGGCCGGATCGGTCGCCCCGGTCGGGACGTTCGGCTTCTGACCGTGTCCTCCTGCCGCCCGGTGCCTCTGCCGACACATCTGCGGCAACGCATCCCGCCGCGGCGGTGCGGGGATGCGTCTGCCGACACTTCTGCGATAACGGGTGGGAGCCGACAGCCTGACCTCGGCACCACGGGCCGCCTGCGGGTTGCCGTCGTGGCCCTTGGTGCCGCGCCGCTCGGTCCGTGACGCGCCGGGCGGCACCGTCCCGTGTGTCAGGTGCTGCGTCGGCACCACACCCGCCCAGATCTCCGCCGCCGTGAAATGGCTGGCGTGGGACCCGGCCGAGCTGGTCTTCGGCGCGGCCCGCGCACGGACCAGAGCGGTGACCCGCACCCACGACGCGACGTAGAGGTCGAAATACAGCCGTTGGCACCTGGGACTGCGCAGGTCCACGCGGGTGATCCCGTGGGCACACGCCTCCGCCCACGTGAACGGTTGGGCGGGGTCGTACGGCGGCTGGGTCGGAGCCTTCGACATGAGGACCCAGCCTGCCGCGGTATGCCGGCCTCCCGTGCGCGTTGTCCACAGGGACGCGCGCCGCCGGCGGACGGCCGTGATCGCAGAAGTGTCGGCGAACGTACCCGCACGCCTGCTCGGATGGTGTGTTTCCGCAGAAGTGTCGGCCAACGCACCTCCATGCGCGGGCGGAGGCCGGTCAGCCGCAGGAGCAGGACGAGGACGCCCCGGGCGCGCCCACCGTCGGCATGCCGAGCATCGCCCCGGTGGGAGTCGGAGGAGCGGGCGCCGTCCGTGCCTCCCACGCATCCCCCGCGCGGGTACGGCGGACCGCGGCCGCGTCGAGCGCAGCCTCGGACATCAGGTGGTGCGGCGCCGCGTAGGTCACCGGCACCGCCACCACGTCACCGGGGCGCACCGAGACCCCGGTCGGCGGCGTGAAGTGCACCAGCCGGTTGTCCGGAGCACGGCCCGACAGCCGGTGCGTCACGGCGTCCTTGCGACCCTCGCCCTCCGAGACCAGCACGTCGACCACCCGGCCGACCTGCTGCTGGTTCTCCTGCCACGCGATGTCGTTGACCAGCTCGACCAGCCGCTCGTAGCGCTCCTGCACCACCGACTTCGGCAGCTGCGAGTCCATCGACTCCGCGGGCGTACCGGGTCGCTTGGAGTACTGGAACGTGAACGCGCCGGCGAACCGCGCACGCCGTACCACGTCGAGCGTCTGCTCGAAGTCCTCCTCGGTCTCGCCCGGGAAGCCCACGATGATGTCGGTGGTGATGGCCGCCTCGGGCATCGCCGAACGCACCCGGTCGAGGATGCCCAGGAACCGCTCTCGTCGGTACGACCGTTTCATCGCCTTCAGCATGGCGTCGGAGCCCGACTGCAGGGGCATGTGCAGCGACGGCATCACGTTCGGCGTCTCGGCCATCGCCACGATCACGTCGTCGGTGAAGTCGCGCGGGTGCGGCGAGGTGAACCGCACCCGCTCCAGGCCGTCGACCGACCCGCAGGAGCGCAGCAGCCTGCCGAAGGCGTAGCGGTCGCCGAACTCGACCCCGTAGGAGTTGACGTTCTGCCCGAGCAGCGTCACCTCGACGACACCCTCGTCGACCAGCGCCTCGACCTCGCGCAGCACCTCGCCCGGACGCCGGTCCTTCTCCCGCCCGCGCAGCGCCGGCACGATGCAGAACGTGCAGGTGTTGTTGCAGCCGACCGAGATCGCCACCCAGGCCGCGTAGGCCGACTCCCGCCGGGTCGGGAGCGTCGAGGGGAACGTCTCGAGCGACTCCAGGATCTCCACCTGGGCCTCGTCGTTGAACCGCGCTCGCTCGAGCAGCGCCGGCAGCGACCCCAGGTTGTGGGTGCCGAAGACCACGTCGACCCACGGGGCCCTGCGCGTGATCGTGGCGCGGTCCTTCTGGGCCAGGCACCCGCCCACGGCGATCTGCATCCCCGGCCGCTTGGCCTTGACCGGTGCCAGGTGGCCGAGGTTGCCGTACAGCCGGTTGTCCGCGTTCTCCCGCACGGCGCAGGTGTTGAACACGACCACGTCGGCCGGGTCGTCCTGGTCGGTGCCGGAGGCGCGCACGTAGCCGGCCTCCTCGAGCAGCCCCGACAGCCGCTCGGAGTCGTGCACGTTCATCTGGCAGCCGTACGTCCGCACCTCGTAGGTGCGCGGCGTCCCGGCGGGACGGACGGTAGGGGTGGGCGCTGCAGACATGACCACACCAGGGTACGGCGTGCGCCACACCGGGCCGCCATCCCGGGGCGGCACCTATCAACTTGGTATAGATCGGCGCGGGAGGCCGCGTCCAAGTATGCAGAGCCTTTCCTGGCCGCTAGGTTGCCTCCATGACCGAAGCGGCCCTGTCCTCCGACCGCCCTGCCGGGGCCGGCTCACCCCTGGTGGTCCTCGACGGCGTGAACAAGTGGTTCGGCGACCTGCACGTGCTGCAGGACATCAACCTGCAGGTCGACCGTGGCGAGGTCGTGATCGTGATCGGGCCCTCGGGGGCGGGCAAGTCCACGCTGTGCCGGGCGATCAACCGGCTGGAGACGATCACCGAGGGCACGATCCTGCTCGACGGCCAGCCGCTACCCGCGGAGGGCAAGGCGCTGGCGAGGCTGCGGGCCGAGGTCGGCATGGTGTTCCAGCAGTTCAACCTCTTCGCGCACAAGACCGTGATCGAGAACGTCATGCTCGGCCCGGTCAAGGTCCGCGGGCAGAGCAAGGACGACGCCCGCGAGCGCGCGCAGCAGCTGCTCGACCGCGTCGGCGTGGCCAACCAGGCCAACAAGTACCCCGCACAGTTGTCCGGCGGGCAGCAGCAGCGGGTGGCCATCGCCCGCGCACTGGCGATGGACCCGAAGGTCATGCTCTTCGACGAGCCCACCTCGGCGCTGGACCCCGAGATGATCAAGGAGGTCCTCGACGTCATGGTCGACCTTGCCAAGGGAGGCATGACCATGATCGTCGTCAGCCACGAGATGGGCTTCGCGCGCACGGCGGCCCACCGGGTGGTCTTCATGGCCGACGGCAAGGTGGTCGAGGAGGCCACGCCGGACGAGTTCTTCACCAATCCCAAGTCGGATCGCGCCAAGGACTTCCTCGGCAAGATCCTCAAACACTGAGGGGACACGATGCGTTTCAAGCAGACCAAGGCGCTCTTCGGAGCCGCCGCGATGGCTCTCGCCCTGGGCGCCTGCGGCGGCGGTGGCACGAGCGTCGGCGAGATGGACGTCGAGGTGGCGGAGAACCCCGAGTTCCCGTCCGGCAGCCAGATGGCCAAGTTCAACCAGGCCGGCGAGATCACCATCGGCGTGAAGTACGACCAGCCCGGCGTCGGGTTCCTCGAGCCCGGTTCGGACACCCCGTCCGGCTTCGACATCGAGATGGCCAAGTACATCGCCGCGGAGATGGGCATCGCACCCGAGGACATCAACTGGAAGGAGACGGTGTCCGACAACCGCGAGCCCTTCCTGCAGAACGGCACCGTCGACCTGGTCCTGGCGTCGTACTCGATCGACCCCGAGCGGCGCAAGATCGTCGGTCAGGCCGGGCCTTACTACGTCACCGGCCAGCAGTTGCTGGTGCGGGAGGAGGACAAGAACAAGATCACCGGGCCCGACGACCTCTCCGGCATCAAGACCTGCTCGGCGGTCGGCTCCACCTCGCTGGAGACCGCCTCGCAGGAGTACGACGCCAAGCCGGTGCCGTTCGACACCTACTCCGCCTGTGTCCGCCAGCTGCAGAACGGCACGGTGGACGCGGTGACCACCGACGGCGCGATCCTGCTCGGCTACGAGGCGCAGGACCCCGAGGCGCTGCAGGTGGTGGGCCCGGAGTTCAGCACGGAGCGCTACGCCGTCGGCTACATGCCCAAGGACGACACCGAGTTCTGCCAGTTCATCAACGACACCATCCAGCAGTCCTACCAGGACGGCTACTGGAAGGAAGCGTTCGAAGCGACGCTCGGCGAGTCCGGGGTGAAGACACCGCAGCCGCCGGAGCCGGACCCCTGCCGGTGACCTGAGGCCC
>JALZDI010000410.1 GCA_030862655.1 Actinomycetota bacterium
CACCCGGCGTCATCAACGGCCCGGAGGCGTGCGAGGGGCGCGGCGGCGTGGGTCCGTGGGGCGGCAGGTAGTGCCCGTAGCCGGGGTGGCCGTAGCCGTACGGCGGGTACGGCGGCGGCTGCTGTTGCTGCTGCTGGCCGTAGCGGTCGTCGGGACGGTCTTCGGGGCTGTTCGGGTTCATGCCCTCGATCCTGCCTTCCCCGGCTGAGAACCGGCTAAGAGGCTCCTGGTGACCGGCCAAGAGTCGGTGCCGGCTCGGGGCGCCCCGGTCCCCCTGACGACCCGGACGGCCCGCCCGGCTCTGCCGCGGGCAGCGTCAGCCGGAAGATCGCCCCGCCCTGTGGCGTGCGGCCGGCGCTGACCGTGCCGCCGTGCCGGTGTGCGGCCTGCCGCACGATCGCCAGCCCGAGCCCCGACCCGGGCAGCCGGCGGGCGTCGGAGGCGCGGTAGAACCGCTCGAAGATGTGCGGCAGGTCCTCCTCGGAGATGCCGGTGCCCTCGTCGGCCACGTCGAGCACGCCGTTGACCAGCCGGACCGTGACCGTCCCGTCCCGGGGGCTCCACTTCACCGCGTTGTCGAGCAGGTTCACCACCGCGCGGTCCAGCGTCTGCCGCTCAGCGAACACCGGCCACGGCTCCAGCCGCACGTCGAAGTCGACGGCGCCGGCGCGGCGGCGTACGCGTTGCACGGCCTGCTCGACGACGTCGGCCAGGTCCACCGGCTCCGGTCCGCGCGCGACCGGGTCCTCGCGCGCCAGCTGCACCAGGTCCTGGATCAGCACGGTCAGCTCCTCCAGCTGCGCGCGCACGTCGGCGAGCAGATCCTGCCGTGCCTGCGGCTCCAGGCCGCCGCGGCTGTCGGCCTGGGTGAGCAGGTCGATGTTGGTCCGCAGCGACGTCAGCGGCGTCCGCAGCTCGTGACCCGCGTCGGCGACCAGGCGGCGCTGCCGCTCGCGGGAGGCGCCGAGCGCGGTCAGCATCTCGTTGAACGACGCGGCCAGGCGGGCGATCTCGTCGGAGCCGCTGACCTCGATCGGCTTGATCTCGTCGGTGCGGGCCACCTCCTCGGCCGCCGCGGTGAGGCGGCGCACCGGCCGCAGCCCGGAGCGGGCCACGGCCATGCCGAAGGCGCCGGCGACCACCACGCCCAGACCGCCCACGATCAGCATCACCACGCCGAGCCTGCTCAGCGTCTCCTGGGTCGTCTCCAGCGACTGGGCCAGCGCCAGCGCCGTGCCCGCCGGGCCGCTGCTGGGCACCGTCACGACCCGGTACGGCGTGCCGTTCGAGCTCTGGATCGTGCGGACGACGTAGTCCTCCTGCCCGCGCGCCACCCGAAGCTCGGGCCGGCCGAGCCCGATGTCGCCGCCCTCCTGCGGGGGCGAGTAGGTCGCGCCGTCGGCGCGCACGGTGGCGAACCGCACGTCGGCCGCGCCCAGCCAGGCCGCCGGGACCTCGCGCATGGTGGCCTGCGGCACGAAGCCGGCCTGGGCGGCGGCCACCGCCCGGTTCAGCAGCGAGCTGTCCAGCGAGGAGTAGAGCTGGTGGCGCAGGGTGACGTACGCCGCGATGCTGGTCACCGCCACGGCGACCCCGACGGCCATCGCGGTCAGCGCGGAGACCCGGTTCGCCAGCGACAGCCTGCTCACGGCGCGTTCTCCCGCAGCACGTAGCCGACGCCGCGCACGGTGTGCAGCAGCCGGGGCTCGTCGTGCGCCTCGGTCTTGCGTCGCAGGTAGCCGATGTAGACCTCCAGGGAGTTCGCCGTGGTGGGGAAGTCGAGGCCCCAGACCTCCTCGAGGATGTAGGCACGCTCCAGCACGCGGCGCGGGCGGCGCAGGAACAGCTCGAGCAGCGCGAACTCCGTGCGCGTCAGCGAGATCGCGCGGTCGCCGCGCCGGACCTCCCGGGTGCCGGGGTCGAGGGACAGGTCGTGGAACCGCAGCGTCTCCGGCTCCTCGTCGGCCGCCCCCGGGGCGTGCCGGCGCAGCAGTGCGCGGATCCGGGCGAGCAGCTCCTCCAGCGAGAACGGCTTGGTCAGGTAGTCGTCGGCGCCGGCGTCGAGCCCGTCGACACGGTCGGCCACCGCGTCGCGGGCGGTGAGCACCAGGATGGGCAGGTCGTTGCCGGCGGCGCGCAGCGCACGGGTCGCGTCCAGCCCGTCCAGGCGCGGCATCATCACGTCGATCACCAGTGCGTCGGGCTGCTGGGCGCCGATCTGCGCCAGCGCGTCCGCACCGTCGACGGCCACGTCGACGTCGTAGCCGTTGAACGACAGCGACCGGCGCAGCGAGTCCAGGACCGCCGGGTCGTCGTCGACGACGAGGATGCGCATGTCCACCAGCCTGCCACTCTGCCCTGAGACGAGGCTGAGCGTGCCGACGTCAGCCGAGCATCTCGCAGGGTGCGGTCTGGCGGCGGTGTAGTCGTCGGGTGTGACGGTGGACCGGTCGAGGTCGTCATCGAGGTCGCGGGGGTC
>JALZDI010000411.1 GCA_030862655.1 Actinomycetota bacterium
GCAGCGACCTGGTCGCCGCGGCGCGCGCCGGCCTGGACGTCGTGGGCGTCGAGCGCGACCCGCTGCGGGGGGCGATGGCGCGCGCCAACCTGGCCGCGCTGGGCCTGTCCGGCGAGGTGGTGGTGGGAGACGTCGAGGCCGCGGACCTCGACGGGTTCGACGTGGTGTTCGCCGACCCGGCCCGGCGCGACGCGAGGGGGCGGGTCTCCGACCCCTCGGCGTACTCCCCACCTTGGTCGTTCGTGCAGTCGCTGCTGGCCCGCCGTACCTGCTGCGTCAAGGTCGCCCCGACCATCCCGCACCGGATGGTGCCCGCGGGCGTGGAGGCGGAGTGGGTCAGCGAGTACGGCGAGGTGAAGGAGGCCGCCCTGTGGTCGGGGACGTTTGCCACGGCCTCGCGGCGGGCGACGGTGCTGCCGGGCGGCGACAGCCTGGCCGGCTCCGCGACCGGCCGGGCCGAGGTCGGGCCGGTGGGCGCTTACCTGTATGAGCCGGAGGGTGCGGTGATCCGCGCCGGGCTGGTCGGCGACCTCGCGGCCGGCATCGACGCGCGCCTGCTCGACCGGCGGATCGCCTACCTGAGTGCGGACCGGCGGGTGCCGACGCCGTTCGCGCGGTGCTACGCCGTCGAGGAGCGGCTGCCGTTCCGGGAGAAGCAGCTGCGCGCCGCCCTGCGCGCCCGTGACGTCGGCACGCTGACGGTGAAGAAGCGCGGCGTCGACGTCACCCCGGAGGTGCTGCGTCGCCGGCTGGACCTGCGCGGCAGCCGTCCCGCGACCGTCGTGCTCACCCGCGCCGGCGGCGCTGCTGTCGCCCTGCTGGTCACGCCTCTGCCCACCTGAGCCGCCCGCCGAGACTGCGCGAACGGCCCCCGAGACTGCGAATGCCCCACCCCGTCGCCTCGAGACTGCGCGGATACCCGGCCACCTCCGCGCCGGCGACCTGCCCAGACGCCACGACACGACGCGGTCCTCGTACGGCGACCACGGCGGCACCACCGTGACGGGACGTCCCAGCGCTCGGGCCATCGGATCGGCCAACGGCCTCGCGGCCCGACCCGCTCCGCACGGCCCGGGTGGCGCAGCGAACGTTCGGTCTGCAGCCGTCCAGGGACCTCAGCACCCGCGCCGCGGCACGCCACCCACCGGCACCGGCAGGTGCCCCGGCGCCCGCGCCCGACCCACGAGGACGTCGACCAGGGCACGCATCGCCCCCCGCGTCTCGCCGTACACCGCGATCTTGGTCCCGGCGCGGCTCTGCCCCAGCACGTACGGCGTGTCCAGCGACACCACCACGTCGCCCGACGTGGCCGACGCGCCGTAGCCGACCAGTCGCACCGACGTGCCGCCCGACGTCGCGAGCCCCCGCGCCCGCGCCGCGGCACGGAACGCCCGCACCGCCGACGAGTCCCCCGACACCGACACGCCACGGCCGACCAGCCGTCCCGAGCAGCGCCCCTTCACCACGGTCACCGCCGCCTTGGACGCCTGGTACGACGCCGGCTGGTGCCCGCCGATCACCCGCGGCGGCGGCGCCGGACCACCGGCGGCCTCCTGGTGCATCAGCAGCGCCACCGTCCGGGTCGCCGCCTGCTCCAGCCGGGCGCGCGACAGCCGCCCCGACCGCACCCCGCGTACGATCCCCCGGTGCGCCGCGGGCAGGTCCGCCGGCATCAGCAGCACGTCCACGCCGGCGCGCAGCGCGAGTACGGCGGCCCGCGCCGTGCCGTACCCCTTGCCGATCGCGCCCATCTCCAGCGCGTCGGTCACCACCAGCCCGTCGTAACCCATCCGCTTGCGCAGCAGCCCGGTCACCACCGGGCGCGACAGCGTCGCCGGCACCCCCGGGTCGACCGCGCGCACGGCGATATGCCCGATCATCGCCACCGGCGCCCCGGCGGAGAACGCGGCGCGGAACGGCACCAGGTCGCGGCGCCGCAGCGTCCGCATCGACGCGTCCTGCACCGGCAGGTTGACGTGGCTGTCGGTGGTCACGCTGCCGTGCCCGGGGAAGTGCTTGACCACCGGCGCGATGCCCGACGTGCGGTAGCCGGCCAGCGCCGCGGTCACGATCCGGCCCACCCGCCGCGGTCGGCTGCCCACCGAGCGCGACCCGATCGTGGGGTCGGACGACCCGGTCGTCACGTCGGCCACCGGGGCGAACACCACCGTGAACCCGGCCGCCCGCAGCTCCTCGCCGCTGGCCCGCGCCGACGCCCGCATCAGGTCGCGTCGCCCGGCCGCGCCGTAGGTCATCAGCGTCGGGAACCCCGTCATCGGGGCACCCAGCCGGGCCACGATCCCGCCCTCCTGGTCCACGCCGAGGAACAGCGGCCACGGCCGGTGGTCGGCGCGCTGTAGCGCCTCGTTGGACCGGCGTACGGCGGGCACCGACCTCACGTTGTCGCTCATCACGATCACACCGCCGAGGTGGTAGCGCCGCACCAGCCCGGTCGGCGGCTGCGTCCCGCCGTAG
>JALZDI010000412.1:0-1864 GCA_030862655.1 Actinomycetota bacterium
GTGTGCGTCGGCCGGACGGCCGCGGCGTCGGCGGCGGGGGGACCGGGGTGGTGGGCGCGCGGCGCCGTGCCGGCGGACAGCATGTGGGTGCATCCTCCCGTGGTCGTCGGTATTAAGGTAAGCCTTACCTAATTTTGGCCGGGACGCAATTCAGGTGCTTTGTGGCCTATGTCTCCTCCCAGCACGGTGCGCTCCGCGGGCGGATGGCCGAGGAAGGACGGCATGGCGAACTCCCACCCGTACGAGCCGGCGTCCGGGAACACCACGAGGTCGCCGGCGCGGACGCGCGACACCCGGATGTCGCGGGCGAGCGTGTCCTCGGTCGTGCACAGCTCACCCACGAGCCTGACCGCGGTGTCGACGGCCTGGGGCCGGGGGAAGCCGTGCGGCCAGTCGTCGACGGGCAGCACGGCGAAGTTGTGCACGATGTCCCAGGAGATCGGCAGCTGGAAGTGGTTGATGCCGCCGCGAACCAGCGCGAACGTCTCGCCATAGGCACGTTTCACGTCTACGACGCGGGCTGCGTACCAGCCGGCCTCGGTGACCAGCCAGCGACCCGGCTCCACGACCAGCCGGGTGCGCTCAGGCAGCGTCATCCCGGCGAGCTCGGCACCGAAGCGCTCCACGTCGAAGCCCGCCTCCCCGCTGTCGAACGGCACGCCGATGCCGCCGCCGACGTCGACCAGCCGCAGGTCGAGACCGTGCTTGTCGGCGAGCACGCCGCTCCATTCCACGCACCAGCCGACATAGGCCGCGTGCGCCGCGGCGTCGAGGTTCTGGCAGACGGCATGGACGTGGAAGCCGACGGGGCGCACACCGGGCAGCTCCTGGGCCAGCGTCAGCACCTCGCTCACCTCCTCCTCGGGGATGCCGAACTGGGTGGCCGTCCCGCCCATCACCAGCGAGCCGCCGACCGAGAGCTCCCGGGGGTTGACCCGCAGGGCCACGGGCACCGTGGCGGCGCGCTCGCTGGCCACGGCCGAGAGGCGGTTCAGCTCGAGAACGCTCTCGACGTTGACCACGTCGGCCCGCTGGTCCACGAGCGCGGCCAGGAACGACTCGGTCTTGGCCGGTCCGGTGGCCATCACCCGCAGCCGGTCGTGGCGTCCGCGCAGCGTGGTCACCGCCTGCAGCTCGGACTCGCTCGCGACGTCGAACCCGTCCAGCCCGCCGTGGACCAGGGCGGCGAGGACGTCGGGGTGGGAGTTCGCCTTCATCGCGAAGCAGACGTCGACCCCGGCGGGAAGCGCGTCGCGCAGGCGGCGTGCCCGGGCGGCCACGGCGTCGAGGTCGTACACGTATCCGCTGCTGTCCGGCGGACGCGACCGCAGCCTCTCCTGGACGTGCACGGGGATGCGGTCGGCGGCCAGGGACGGCCGGTGGCCTCCGGAGGGCGGTACCTGCATCAAGGGGCTCCCTGTCGGTCCGGGGTGGTACGGACGGACAGGTTAGCCTTACCTTACTTAGAGGCGCGGACGGGGATCATGCCCCGACAGTCCCGTCGGTGTCCTCGTCGGCATCGCCGAGCTCCTCGCGCACCACGCCCATCGCGACACCGGGCGCATAGCCCCTGCGAGCCAGCATCCCGGTGAGGCGCCGCACCTTGGCCCGATCGTCCAGCCGCCCCATCGTGCGGAGCTTGCGCCGCACCAGCCGCCGGGCCAGCTCCGTCTCGTCCTCGGGGTCGATGCCGTCGAGCACCTCGGCGGCGAGGTCGTCGGAGACTCCCTTGCGCCGAAGCTCCTGGGCGAGGGCGCGTCGCGCCAGGCCGCGACCGGTATGCCGGGACTCCACCCACGCCCGCGCGAACGCGGCGTCGTCGACCAGCCCGACCTCCTCGAACCGGTCCAGCAGCCGCTGTGCG
>JALZDI010000412.1:1874-2471 GCA_030862655.1 Actinomycetota bacterium
GGGCGAGCTCGTGCCGGGTGCGCGGCTGCACGGACAGCTGGTCGAGCAGGATCTTGCGCGCCACCGACTCGGGATCCGCGTGCGGCCCGCTGCCCTCTCCGTCGTCGGGACCTTCGAACGCGTGCTCGCCGGCGGCGGGGCGACTGCGGGGTTGCCTCGGCGTACCCACGAGCCCTTAGAAGTCGATGTCGGTCGGCTCAGCCGGCTGCTCGGGCGCCGGCTCGTCCAGCCGCGCCCCGATGCCGAGCTTCTCCTTGATCCGCTTCTCGATCTCGTCCGCGAGGTCGGGGTTGTCCCGGAGGAACGTACGCGCGTTCTCCTTGCCCTGGCCGAGCTGGTCGCCCTCGTACGTGTACCAGGCACCGGCCTTGCGGACGAGTCCCTGCTCGACCCCGACGTCGATCAGGCCACCCTCACGGCTGATGCCCAGGCCGTACATGATGTCGAACTCCGCTTGCTTGAACGGTGGCGAGATCTTGTTCTTCACCACCTTGGCGCGGGTGCGGTTGCCGACCATCTCCGAGCCGTCCTTGAGCGTCTCGATGCGTCGCACGTCGAGCCGCACCGAGGCGTAGAACTTGAGCGCCCGGCCACCTG
>JALZDI010000098.1 GCA_030862655.1 Actinomycetota bacterium
GCCCGGGGCTCGCCGTGGACCGCACCGGGCTGCGGCTCGGTCGCGGCGGCGGGTCCTACGACCGCGCGCTGGCGCGGCTGGGCGCCGACGTCTGGACGTGCGTGCTGCTGTACGACGACGAGGTGGTCGCCGAGGACCTGCCCGGTGACCCGCACGACCGACGCGTGGCCGCGGCCGCCACCCCCGGCGGTCTGCTCCGCTTCGGCCGCGTGTGACGCCATGACAGGAGACCGCACGCCAGCGGCCGAGGTCCGAGCGATCAGGGGTCATCGCGTACGACGGGGCTCACTCCTCGCCGGTCAGAGCGAACGACCGTAGCCGGAAGCCCGCGAACCACACCGCGACGACCGTCACCACGCCGGCGGCGACCAGGGCGTACGGGACCCCCAGCCGAGCGTCGATGCCGAAGTCGTCGGACAGCCGCTCGGTCACCGCGGTCGCCCACTGCGTCACCGAGAGCCAGCGCACCCCGCTGAGCAGCGACCCCAGCAGGCCCTCCCAGACCAGCACGTACACCAGGCCGAACACCACGGCGTGCCGGCTGACCGCGGCGAGCATCACGAACAGCGCCGAGTAGGCCACCCCGCCGACCAGCGCGCCCACGCCGTACCCGAGGCCGAGCTCGGGCGCCGACGGGTTCAGGAACAGCCCGGTCAGCAGCAGCGGCAGCGCCCCGAACACCACGACGCATCCGGCCGCGACCACAGCCTTGCTCACCGCGATGACCTGCCGCGACAGCGGCTTGGCCAGCAGGTAGACGATCGACCCGTCGTCGATCTCCGGCCCGAGGACCCCCGTCCCGGCGACCAGCGCGACCAGCGGCAGCATCAGCACCAGGCCGACGCCGTACAGCACGGCTGTGGCCGCCGCGCTGTCCTCGCCGGCCACCAGCCGCACGAGTACGGCGAGCGCGAACAGCACGCCGGGCAGCACGAACAGCAGCACCCCGCGCCGGCGCCCGAAGACGCTGCGCAGCGCGAGGGCGGCCACGGTCCCGTTCATCGTGCCCCCGCCGAGATCAGGTAGGAGAAGACGCTCTCGAGCGACTCGTCGGTGGCCGACACCTCGAGCAGCCGGATGCCCCGCTCGCGCGACAGCCGCGGCAACAGCCAGCTGAACCGGCCGAAGTCGACCGCCTCGACGTCGATGCCGCCGTCGCCGGGACGCAGCGCGACCGCCCGCGCCGACGCATCGCCGATCAGCGCGGCCGCCAGCCGCCGGTCGTCGGAGGAGCGGATGACGTAGCGGTTGGGCCGGTCGGTCATCAGCCGGCGGATCTCGCCGAAGTCGCCGGACGCGGCGTGCCGCCCCGCGACCAGCACTTCGATCTGGCGGGCCACCTGCTCGACCTCCTCGAGGATGTGGGAGCTGAACAGCACCGTGCGGCCCTCGTCCCCCATCCGCGCCAGCAGCTCCATCATGTGCATCCGCTGCCGCGGGTCCATGCCGTTGAACGGCTCGTCGAGCAGCAGGACCGCGGGCTCGTGCACCAGCGCCGAGGCCATCTTGATCCGCTGCCGCATCCCCTTGGAGTACGTGGAGATCGCCCGGTCCTGGGCGTCGGTCATCTCCACCGTGGCGATCGCGGCGGCCGCGGCCGCCCCCGGGTCCCCCAGCCCGTGCAGCTGCGCGTTCGCCAGCACGAACCGGAGGCCGGTGAGGTGGTCGAACACCGCCTCGCGCTCGGGCACCAGGCCCACCTTGCGGTAGACCTGCTCGTGGCGCCAGATCGGGCCTTCGTCGAGCGTGACACTGCCCGCCGACGGGGCGAGGAAGCCCGACATCATCGCGATCAGCGTCGACTTGCCCGCGCCGTTCGGCCCGAGCAGGCCGGTCACGCCCGGCCCGATCGTCATCGACACGTCGTTGACCGCGACCACGTGCCCGTACCATCGCGAGACGGCGCGCAGCTCGATCGTGGTCATCCGGCCGCCAGCCTGCGGTAGCGCCACACCAGCAGCCCGAGAGCGCCGCCGACGGTGAGCACGGCCACGGCCACGTAGCCGATGCCGGCCAGCGTGCTCGCCGGCGGCAGCAGGCCCGCCGGGAGCACGTCGAAGGCCCACACCAGCACCCCGTCGACCAGCGTGTACGGCGAGAACACACCGGCCGCGACCCCGACGCCCTCGGCGTCGCTGCTCAACGCGATGCCCTTCACGGCCTGCACGACGCCGAACGACAGCACGAGTGCGACGACGATCGCGGCAACGGCTAGCCCGCGCCGGGTCGTGACCGCCGCGATCACCGCGGCGAAGCCGGACAGCAGCAGGGCCAGCAGCAGTGCACCGAGGAGTGCGACCAGCACGTCGCCGGTCTCGCGGCCGAACGGCAGCCCGGCGAGCAGCCCACCGAGGTAGAGCACCAGCAGCGGGCTGACCACCAGGATGAGCACCGCGGTGGCCAGCGACGCGTACCGGACCAGCACGAACGTGGTCCGCGGCAGCGGACGCGCGAAGTACAGCGCGAGGGTGCGGTAGCGGATGTCGCGCGAGAACAGCACCGGCGCCTGGGCGGCGACGAAGACCGAGATCAGCAGCTGGGTGACCACCGGATAGCTGGTGTAGTCGACGATGTGCCGGTCGAAGCTGGGCACCAGCACGATCACCCCGACCAGGATCACGGACGGCCCCACCATCAGCCCCAGCAGGCCGAACGGCAGCACCTTGGACCTGCCGGAGCGGCCGAGCCCGAAGCAGTGGCGGGCCCCGAGACGATACAGCGACCAGGCCACGTAGCCCGACCCGAGCCGCTCGCCGGTGTAGGGCCGGTAACCGAGGTCGTGGATGACCGCCCGGCGGTCAGGCTGGAGCGACATCGGGCTCCCCCGTCGGCGCGTCGTCGCGGAAGACCTCGTCCATGCGGTGCCGGCCCTGCTCCAGCCGCACCAGGCCGAGCCCGAGGTCGACGGTGGCGTCGCGGACCACGTCGTACACGGTGTCGGCCGGGTCCTCCTGCGCGGCCACCGCCAGGCCGCGCCCCTCCGGCCGCACCCGCAGGCCCGCGTCCACGAGCGCCTGCCGCAGCCGCTCGCGCGCCGCCGCGTCGCCCGCCCCGTCCGCGCCGGCGGTGTCCAGCACCTCGACGTGCAGCACGCCGGTGGCCTGGGTGAAGTCGGCCGTCGACGAGGACCGCAGCAGCCGCCCGGCGTCGAGGATGACCACGTGGTCGCTGATCCGCTCCAGCTCACCGAGCAGATGGGAGGTGACGAGTACGGCGATCCCGAAGTCCGTGCCGATCCGCCGGATCAGCCCGAGCATCTCGTCGCGGGCGGCCGGATCCAGCCCGTTGGTCGGCTCGTCCAGCAGCACCAGCGCCGGGTCGTGCGCGAGCGCCTGCGCGAGCTTGACCCGCTGCCGCATCCCGGTCGAGTAGCCGCCGATCGGCCGGTAGCGCTCCTCGGCCAGGCCGACGTGTCGCAGCACGTCGGCGGCGCGCTCCCGCGCAGAGGTCTTCGGCAGGCCCGACATCTGTGCCAGATGCATGACCAGCTCGGAGGCCGACACGTCCGGCGGCAGGCAGTCGTGCTCGGGCATGTAGCCCACCCGGGCGCGGATCGCGCCGCCGTCGGCGGCCACGTCGTGGCCCAGCACCTGCGCCGAACCGCTGGTGGCGGGCAGCAGGCCGAGCAGGATCTTGATCAGCGTCGACTTCCCGGCGCCGTTGGCGCCGACCAGCCCGGTGACGCCCTCGCCGACGGTGATGTCGAGCGCGTCCAGCGCGGTCACCCGCGGGTAGGTCTTGGTCAGCTCCGAGGTCACGATCACGGGCACCCGCCCAACCTACTGTTCGGACGGTCGCCGGGGCAGCAGAAACAGCCGGTCCTCGCCCGCGTCGTCGACCTCCGGGCGGGTGAACGGCCAGGCGGTCGTCTCGCCGTCGCGCCACAGCTCGAACTGGTCGTTGTAGTGGGAGCTCATGGCGTGGCCGGAGGCGCCGGTGAGGTTGACCCACCGCGACTCGTCGAGGTCACCCAGCGACACCACCATCCGCATCGACGGCACGGCGTCGACGGCGTACCCCTCGTGCGCGGTCCAGCCGGTCGCGTTGACCGCGCCACTGCTGCCACCGAGCTGGTACGGGCCACGGTTGAACAGTGACTCGACCAGCGGGTTGCCCGACTGTCCCAGCGTGTCGTGCTCCAGCTCCAGCCGGTGCAGGTGACCCCAGCCCCACAGGTGCGGATCACGCACCTGCTTGCGGGTCATCTCGTAGCGCGCCTGGGTCATCGCTCTCTCGAGGATGTCGTCGCGCGTCTCCTGCACCTCGTCGGTGCGCACGTCGTCCCACCAGTGCGCGCGGGGGTCGGTGAGCAGCGTGCGCACCACCTCGAACCACTGCGACCCGCCGTCCGGCCAGACCGCCTGGGGCAGCTGGTCGTGGAACGTCTCGGCCAGCAGGTTGCGCCAGACGACGTTGAAGTAGGCGGCTCCGGCGGAGTCGCCGGCCTGGGTGAGGTCCCACCCCTCCAGCACTCGCTGACCCTGCCGCACGTAGCGCTGGCTGATGCTCAGGTCGAGAAGGTAGGGCAGCAGCGACGCGGCGTTGCCGCTGCGCGAGTCCATCTGCAGCCGCGCCGTCTCCTCGACGGTCCACGAAAGCTCGTCCTCGATCCGCTTCACCAGCCGCTGGCTGCGGTAGCCGTAGTCCCAGTCGTCGCCGAGGTAGTAGCGGTACGACGGGTCCACCACGGCCTGGTTGGCGGTGACGACGTAGCCCTGCCTCGGGTCCAGCACGTGCGGTAGCGCCTCGAACGGGATGAACGACTTCCAGTCATAGGCGGGGTCCCACCCCGGCCTCGGCCACTCCCCGGTGCCCTTGCCCCGGACCGGGATGCGGCCGGGCGCCTGGTAGCCGATGTGGCCCTCGACGTCGGCGTAGACGAGGTTCTGCGACGGGACCGCGAACTCCTCGGCGGCGGCCCGGAACTCCCTCCAGTCGCCGGCCCGGTTGATCGCGAACAGCGCGTCCGCGGTGTGGCTGGGGTCGAGCGCGGTCCAGCGCAGGGCGAGCGCCGGTCGGGTCTCGTCCGCCCCCTCGTCGTCCGGCTGCCCGGCCTCGTGGCCCTCGAGCCGGCGGGCGCTCAGGCCCCCGACCCGGCGCAGCTGCTCGTCGACGTCGGAGACGATCGGTCCGTGCCGTGTCGCCCGCACGGTGATGGTGACGTCGCGCCCGCCGGCGACCCGGAACGTCTCCCGCCGCCGCTCCAGCGGCAGGTCGCGGCCGTCGTAGCGGTAGGTGTCCTTGCTGACCCGCTCGACGTACAGGTCGCTGACGTCGGCGGCGAGGTTGGTGAACCCCCAGGCGATCCGGCGGTTGTGGCCGATCGCCACCCCGGGCAGCCCGGCGAAGGTGAACCCGGAGACGTCGAACGGGCACCGGGGGCCGACGTCGGTGCAGTGCAGACCCATCTGGTACCAGATGCCGGGCATCGACGGCTCGAGGTGCGGGTCGTTGGCCAGCAGCGGCTGCCCGGTGTTGGTGCGGCTGCCCGCCACCGCCCAGGCGTTGGAGCCCAGCCCGTCGCCCGACCCGAGCAGCGCGGGCATCTCGCCCGACACCCGGTGCAGCTCCTCCATCGCCCGCACCGCCTCGGGTGAGTACGCCGGACGCGCCGGCCGCCGTGCGTCGTCCCGGGGCTCCCGCTGCACGAACCTCCCGCCGACCACGGCGCCCGAGCGCACGACAGGCTGGTGCCGGCGGGTCGGGTAGGGCGGGTACAGCTCGCTGATCTCCCCCGGCGACAGCACCGCCGAGGACAGTGCACGGTCGGTCTCGTCCTGCATGTTGCTGCGCAGGTCCCAGGCCATCGCCTTCAGCCACGCCAGCGAGTCGACCGGGGTCCACTCCTCCGGCGTGTAGTCCAGACCGCCGAGCCCGAGCACGGCGTACTCCAGGGACATGTCGGTGACGTCGCGGTCGTCGAGATAGGCGTTGACACCGTCGGAGAACGCCTCGAGGTAGCGGCGGGTGTTGGCGTCGAGCAGCGCGAACTCGCGCTCGGCGACCCGCCGCCAGCCCATCGTGCGCACCAGCATGTCGGAGTCCAGGGCCTGCTCGCCGAACAGCTCGGCCAGCCGGCCGGCGGTGGCGTGCCGGCGCACGTCCATCTGGAAGAAGCGGTCCTGCGCCTGCACGAACCCCTGGGCGAAGAACAGGTCCTCGGCGTTGTCGGCGTAGATCTGCGGCACGCCGTACTCGTCACGCACCACCTCGACCTCGGCGGCCAGACCGGGGACGACGATCTCGCCGTCGGTCTGCGGGAAGGACTGGCGGGCGAACCCCAGCCCGGTGAGCGTCCCGGCCACCAGCAGCAGCGCCAGCACGACGGCAGCGGTGATGGCGTGGCGGCGGAGGCGGTGCACGCAGACATTGTCGCGGGCGACGGGTCGCGCCGGCGGAAGCGGGTATGATTGGCAGGCGTCGGGGTAGAGTGCCAGCCCCGGGACCGCCAAGGAGACGACGTGCCCACGTACCAGTACGCCTGTACCGACTGCTCCGAAGAGCTCGAGGTGCACCAGAGCTTCACCGACGACGCGCTCACGGTCTGCCCCGCGTGCGAAGGGCGGCTGCGCAAGGTCTTCAACGCCGTCGGCGTGGTCTTCAAGGGCTCAGGCTTCTACAAGACCGACAGCCGCAAGGCAGAGTCCGCCCC
>JALZDI010000413.1 GCA_030862655.1 Actinomycetota bacterium
CCGACGACTGGAACGGCGGCCTGGTCGTCAGCGGCGCGCCCGGCGTGCGCACGCAGTACGCCAACGACTTCATCATCAGCGACTGGGTGCTGGACCGCGGCTACGCGTTCGCCTCCACCGACAAGGGCAACAGCAGCTCGTCGTTCTACACCGACGGCGAGCGGCCGGCGGACGCGGTCGCGGAGTGGCATCACCGGGTGTCCCAGCTGACCGAGGCGGCCAAGCGAGTGGTACGGATGCGCTATGGGCAGCAGGCCCGGCGTACGTACATGTTCGGCATCTCCAACGGCGGCTACCTCACCCGCTGGCAGCTGGAGAACCGACCGGACCTGTTCGACGGCGGCGTCGACTGGGAGGGCACGCTGTTCCGTCACCCCGGGCCGAATCTCTTCAGCTACCTGCCCGCGGCGCTCAGGCACTACCCGCGCTACGCCGCCACCGGTGACGAGAAGGCGCATGAGGCGATGATCGACGCGGGCTTCCAGCGCGGGTCGGAGTTCCTGTGGGAGTACCACTACGCGGTCTACTGGGACCTGACGCAGCGCATCTACCGCGAGGAGATCGACCCCTCCTACGACGGCGACCTGCAGGCCGGGGTCCCGTTCTGCCAGAGCGGTACGCCGAGCTGCGACGCTGACTACGACTACGCGTCACGGCCGAAGCGGGTGCACGACGCGATGCGCCGGATCTCGCTGACCGGGGACATCAAGCGGCCGATGCTGACGCTGCACGGCGACATGGACGCGCTGCTGCCGATCCGCACCGACTCCAACGTCTACGACCGGATGGTCGAGCGTCGCGGCGCGGCCCCGCGGCACCGCTACTACCGGATCGAGGACGGCACCCACGTCGACAGCCTGCACACCGAGTACCCCGACCGGGTTCGGCCCATCCTGCCGTGTGCGCGCCGGGCGTTCGTCGCTCTCGAGCGGTGGGTGGAGGACGGCACGCCGCCGCCCCCCGACACGACCGTGCAGCGCCCCCACCGCGGCGACGTGGTCAACCGCTGCTCGCTGCGCTGACGCCTTCCTCTCCCGCCGAGGCTGCGGAGGTGCTCCCAAGTGGGGAGTGGGGCACTCGCGCAGTCTCGGCGGGAAGGGGAGGGGCACTCGCGCAGTCTCGGCGGGAAGGGGAGGGGCACTCGCGCAGTCTCGGCGGGAAGGGGCTAGAGCGGGATGTTGCCGTGCCCGCCGCGCGGAGAGAGCCCGGCCGCGAGCGCGTCGGCGATGGCGCCCGCGAGCGCGCTGCGCGTCGCGGCCGGCTCGACGACCTCGTCGACCACGCCGATCTCCACGGCCCGGTCGACGCCGCCGGCGATCTTCTCGTGCTCCTCGGCGAGCTCGGCCTCCACCTGCGGGCGGATGTCCGGGCCCACCTCGGCGAGCTTGCGCCGGTGCAGAATCCGCACCGCCGCGACCGCGCCCATCACCGCGATCTCCGCACCCGGCCAGGCGAACACCTTGGTCGCGCCCAGCGAGCGGGAGTTCATGGCGATGTAGGCCCCGCCGTACGACTTGCGCGTCACCAGCGTGACCCGCGGCACCACGGCCTCGCCGAACGCGTGCAGCAGCTTGGCGCCGCGGCGCACGACGCCGTCCCACTCCTGCCCGACGCCGGGCAGGTAGCCGGGTACGTCGACCACGACCACCAGCGGCACCCCGAACGCGTCGCACATCCGCACGAACCGCGCGGCCTTCTCCGCCGACAGCGAGTCCAGGCATCCGCCGAGCCGCAGCGGGTTGTTCGCGATCACGCCGACGGTGCGGCCGCCCAGCCGCCCGAGCGCGGTGACGATGTTGGGCGCCCAGCGCCCGTGTAGCTCGATCATCGTGTCGGCGTCGAGCAGCTCGTGCAGCAGCGGGTGCACGTCGTACGCGCGCTTGAACGAGTCGGGCAGGGTCTCCCCCAGGTCGACGTCGCGCACCC
The DNA here is from genome assembly GCA_030862655.1 of Actinomycetota bacterium. The sequence goes on from JALZDI010000413.1 coordinate 1,927, forward strand.
GCGAAGGCTCCAGCTGGCCCTGCGCGCCGAACAGCCCGGCCAGCTTGCGGGCCTGGCCGATCGCCTGCGCCTCGGTGTCGGCGACCAGGTGGACCACGCCGGAGCGGCGGCCGTGCGGCTCCGGCCCGCCCAGGCGCAGCATGTCGACATCCTCGCCGGTCACCGAGCGCACCACGTCGGGCCCGGTGACGAAGATCCGGCCCTCCGGGCCGAGGATCACCACGTCGGTCAGCGCCGGCCCGTAGGCGGCGCCGCCGGCGGCGGGCCCGAGGACGACGGAGATCTGCGGCACCTGCCCGGAGGCGACCGTCATCGCGTGGAAGATCTCCCCGACCGCGTGCAGCGACAGCACACCCTCGGCCAGCCGCGCGCCGCCGGAGTGCCACAGGCCCACGATCGGGGCACCGTCGGACACCGCGCGCTCGTAGGCCTTGACCACGACCTTGCAGCCGTCGTGCCCCATCGCCCCGCCCATCACGGTGGCGTCGGAGCAGAACGCGACGACGTGCGCGCCGTCCACGGTGCCCACCGC
>JALZDI010000414.1 GCA_030862655.1 Actinomycetota bacterium
CCGCAGGGCGACCGACGCCGACCGGGCCGCCGACGCCGCCGAACCGTCGCCTGCCGCGCGGGCCGCCGCAGCCTGAGGCCGGCCCGCCCCTCCTCGGGGCCAGGTAGAACGCGTTACAGTTGGTCCCCCGTCCCGAGGAGGACCCGTGGTCGAGTCCGACGCGATCAGCTGGCACGCCCCTGACGCCGCACACCCCGCGCGGCTCGCCTCGCAGCGCTCCGCGGCCGCGGTGGCGCGCGGCGACCGGCAGGGCTGGCTCGAGCTCTTCGCGCCAGACGGCGTGGTCGAGGACCCGGTCGGCCCGTCGATGTTCGACGCCGAGGGCAAGGGGCACCACGGGCATGACGGCATCGGGGCCTTCTGGGACACCGCGATCGCGGGCGTACGGCGGTTCCACTTCACCATCACCGACTCGTTCGCCAACGGCGAGGAGTGCGCCAACGTCGGCACGATCAGCACCGTGCTGCACGACGGCACCCGCGTCGACACCGAGGGGGTGTTCGTCTACCGGGTCGGCGAGGACGGGCTGATCCGGTCGATGCGCGCGCACTGGGAGCCCGACCGCGCGATGGCGACCGCCCGGCCCCACGAGCCCTACGAGGGCGACCTGCCCGCGAGCCGCAACCCGTAGGTCACCGCGTCGCGCAGCGCCTCCCACGAGGCCTCGACGATGTTGTGCCCGACGCCGACGGTGATCCAGCTGGTGTGCCCGTCGGAGGTCTCGATGAGCACCCGGATCACCGCGTCGGTGCCGTGCCCCTGGTCGAGAATGCGTACCTTGTAGTCGACCAGCTCCAGCTTGGCCACCTCGGGGAACACCTGCCCGATCGCGCTGCGCAGCGCGGCGTCGAGGGCGTTGACCGGGCCGTTGCCCTCGCCGGTGACCACGATCCGCTCGCCGCCGGCGAACAGCTTCACGGTCGCCTCCGACACCGCCTCCGTGCTCGGCCTACTCTCGGTGATGACCCGCCAGGACTCGACCTCGAAGTACGACGGGCGCGCGCCCTCCATCTCCTCGGTCAGCAACAGCTCGAACGACGCGTCGGCCGCCTCGAACGTGTAACCCGACTGCTCCAGCTCCTTGACCCGCGCGGTGACCCGCGCCAGCTGCTCGGAGTCCTGCCCCAGGTCGAAGCCGAGCTCTCGGCCCTTGAGCTCGATGCTGGCCCGGCCGGCCATCTCCGAGACCAGCAGCCGCATGTCGTTGCCCACCTCGACCGGTTCGGTGTGCTGGTAGAGGTTGGGGTCGACCTTGATCGCGCTGGCGTGCAGCCCGGCCTTGTGCGCGAACGCCGAGGTGCCGACGTAGGGCTGGCGCGACGCCGGCGGCACGTTGGTGACCTCGGCGACCGCGTGGGCGATCCGGGTGGCCTCGCGCAGCCGTCCCAACGGCAGGACCGGGCGGCGCAGCTTCAGCTCGAGGTTGGCCACCACCGAGACGAGGTCGGCGTTGCCGGTGCGCTCGCCGTACCCGTTGACCGTGCCCTGCACGTGGCTGGCACCGGCGTCCACGGCCGCCAGCGTGTTCGCGACGGCGCAGCCGGTGTCATTGTGGCAGTGGATGCCGACGCGGGCACCGGTGGAGGAGATGACGTCGTGCACGACGTCACCGAGCTGAGGCGGCAGCATGCCGCCGTTGGTGTCGCACAGGGCGACCAGGTCCGCGCCGGCCTCGACCGCCGCGCGCACCACCTCGAGCGCGTAGTCTCGGTTCGCGCGGTAGCCGTCGAAGAAGTGCTCGGCGTCGAGGAAGACCCGCTGACCCTCGGCCCGCAGGTGCGCGACGGTGTCGCGGACCATCGCGAGGTTCTCCGCCAGGGTGGTGCGCAGCGCGAGCTCGACGTGCCGGTCGTGGCTCTTGGCGACCAGGGTTACCACGTCGGCCCCTGAGTCCCGGAGCGCGGCCACCAGCGGGTCGTCGGCGGCCGCCACGCTCGCGCGCCGAGTCGCGCCGAACGCCGCCAGCGTCGCGCTGCGCAGGTCCAGCTCCTCACGGGCGCGGCGGAAGAACTCGGTGTCTTTGGGGTTGGCCCCGGGCCAGCCCCCCTCGATATAGCCGACGCCGAGGTCGTCGAGGTGGCGCGAGATCGCCAGCTTGTCCACGACCGAGAGGTTGAGGCCCTCCTGCTGGGCACCGTCGCGCAGCGTCGTGTCGTAGATGTGGAACGCGTCGCCGCCGGTGCCGGCGTCGGTATGGGCGTCGGCTGCTTCGGTGGCACTGGGGTGTGCGGCCACGGTTTCGTCCTTCGTCGGTGCTGTTGGGGTCCGGGAAAACAAAAGACCTCCCGTGGGAACGAGAGGTCTGCGCGCCAGGGGGAGCCCGGCGCGCTAGCGAATCATGATCGCGAACGTGTGTGTCACGTACTCGAGCATGACACAGCAGGTCCGAGGGACGGAAGCGGTTCTCGCGACCTGGACGCGGCGGGCCGCCTCGGCCGGGTGCGCGGAGGCGTAGCC
>JALZDI010000415.1 GCA_030862655.1 Actinomycetota bacterium
CGCCGCCGACCCCCTCTGGGCGGAGGTACGGCGGGCGGGGCGCAACGGCGACGCCGGCTCGCTCGTCGACGACTTCGTCAACCGCGCCGACCTCGACCCGGCGCACGCGCGCTGGAGCTTCCACCGTGACATCGGCGGCAGCCGCCTCGTCGTCCTCGACACCCGCGCCGGCCGGATGCTCGACGAGGGCGACCGGCGGATGCTCGACGACGCCGAGATGGCGTGGCTGGAGGCGATGGCGGTCGGCGGGCTGGACCACGTGGTGGTGGCCAGCTCGCTGCCGTTCCTGCTGCCGATGGGCCTGCACCACCTGGAGGCCTGGGACGAGGCGGTCGCCGGCGGCGCGTGGGGCGCCCGGGCGGCGCGGCTGGCCGAGAAGGTACGACAGGGCGTCGACCTCGAGCACTGGGCCGCCTTCCAGAAGTCGTTCCAGCGCCTCGGCCGGCTGGCGCTGTCCCTGGCCCGCGGCGAGCGGGGCGACCCGCCGGCGACGGTGACGTTCCTCGGCGGCGACGTGCACCACTCCTACCTGGCCGAGGCGCAGTCCAGGACACCGGCGCGGATCCTGCAGGTGGTGTGCTCGCCGATCCGGAACCCGCTGCCGCGGGTGGTGCGGTTCGCGTCGGCGGTCGCGGCCTACGGCCTGGCCTGGCCGATGGGCAAGCTCGCGGCCCGGTCGGCCCGGGTCGCCGACCCCCCGTTCCGCTGGACGCTGACCGACGGGCCGTGGTTCGAGAACGTGGTCGCGACGCTCGACCTCGACGGCCGCCGCAGCCGCGTGCACTGGCACACCGCCGAGCCGCCCGCCCGCGAGCACGGCGACCCGAGGCTCGTCACGCTGCGCTCGGCGACCCTGAGCTGAGCGGCCTCTAGGCTGGCCGTCATGGTCACCGACAACGACGTCCCGACCGTCTCCGCCGTCGACATCGACGCCGCGCGCACGCTGCAGCAGGGCAGCGGCGACGTGGTGGTGACCACCCCGCTGCAGGAGTCTCGCTGGCTCTCCCAGCGCGCCGGCGCGCCCGTGTTCCTCAAGTGCGAGAACCTGCAGCGCGCCGGGTCGTTCAAGATCCGCGGGGCGATCGTGCGGATGTCGCGGCTGACCGAGGAGGAGCGCGCGCACGGCGTGGTCGCCGCCAGCGCGGGCAACCACGCGCAGGGGGTGGCGCTGGCGGCCGCGCACCTGGGGATCAAGGCCACGGTGTTCATGCCCGAGGGCGCGCCGATCCCCAAGGAGAAGGCCACCCGCGCCTACGGCGCCGAGCTGCGGTTCCACGGGCACACCGTCGACGAGGCGCTGACCGCGGCGCAGCAGTACACCGCCGAGACCGGGGCGGTGCTGATCCACCCGTTCGACCACCCCGACATCGTGGCCGGGCAGGGCACCTGCGGCCTGGAGATCCTCGAGCAGTGTCCCGACGTGCGCACGATCGTCGTACCCCTGGGCGGAGGCGGGCTGCTCGCCGGCATCGCGACCGCGGTGAAGAGCGCGCGGCCCGACGTCCGCGTGATCGGTGTGCAGGCCGAGAAGGCGGCCGCCTGGCCCGGCTCGCTGGCCGCGGGCGCGCCGACCCCGGTGGACGGGATGGCCACGATGGCCGACGGCATCGCGGTCGGCTGCCCGGGCCGCGTGCCGTTCGCGGGGGTCCGGCAGTACGTCGACGACGTGGTGACGGTGTCGGAGGAGTCGATGTCCACCGCGCTGCTGCTGCTGCTGGAGCGGGCGAAGATGGTGGTGGAGCCGGCCGGCACGGCCGGGGTGGCCGCGATGCTCGACCGACCGAGCTGGTTCGACGGCCCGGTGGTGCCGGTGCTGTCCGGCGGCAACATCGACCCGCTGCTGCTGATGCGGGTCATCCGGCACGGCATGGCTGCGGCGGGGCGCTACCTGGCCTTCCGGGTCCGCATCCCGGACCGGCCGGGCGCGCTGGCGCGGCTGCTCGCCGAGCTGGCCGAGGTCGAGGCCAACGTGCTCGACGTCGTCCACCAGCGGACCTCGGCCCAGCTGCACCTCGACGAGGTGGAGGTCGCGCTGCAGGTGGAGACCCGCGGGACCGAGCACCGGGAACAGGTGCTGCGGCACCTGCGTTCGGTCGGCTATCCGCCCGAGTTCGGCTGAGCGCCAATTCGGTCGCCACCGGGGGTGGTGTACGGCAGGATCGCCCGGGCTCACGAGGAGGGGATCAGATGGCAGCGGTCGAGGTGCACGGTCTCACCAAGACCTTCGGCTCGGGCAACAAGCAGGTGCGGGCACTGGACGCGCTCGACCTGGAGGTGCCCCAGGGCACGGTGCTGGGCCTGCTCGGGCCCAACGGCGCCGGCAAGACGACCACCGTGCGGGTGCTGACCACGCTGCTCACCCCCGACGCGGGCGAGGCGCGGGTGCTCGGCCACGACGTGACGCAGGAGGCCAAGCTCGTCCGCGGGCTCATCGGGCTGTCCGGGCAGTACAGCGC
>JALZDI010000099.1 GCA_030862655.1 Actinomycetota bacterium
GCCGGTGCCGCCGGACGGCGTGGCCGTGCCGGTCGACGGTGTGGTGCCGTGGATGACGCCCAACGACGACTTCTACCGGATCGACACCGCCCTGGCCGTGCCGCGGGTGCTGCCGCAGGACTGGCGCCTGCGCCTGCACGGCATGGTCGACCGCGAGCTCGAGCTCACCTACGAGGACCTGGTCGGTCGCGGGCTCGTCGAGGCCTGGATCACGCTGTGCTGCGTGTCCAACGAGGTCGGCGGGCCGCTCATCTCCAACGCCCGCTGGTCCGGCGTGCGCGTCGCCGACCTGTTGGCCGAGGCCGGGGTCCAGCTCGGTGCCGACGCGGTGCTCTCCACCTCGGCCGACGGCTGGACCTGCGGCACCCCGCTTCAGGCGCTGACCGATGGGCGCGAGTCACTGCTCGCGGTGGCGATGAACGGCGAGCCGCTGCCGCTGGAGCACGGCTTCCCGGTGCGGATGGTCGTGCCGGGCCTGTACGGGTTCGTGTCCGCGACCAAGTGGGTGGTCGACCTCGAGGTCAGCCGGTTCGCCGACTTCACCGCCTACTGGACCGAGCGCGGCTGGTCGCCTCGGGCACCGGTCAAGACCCAGTCGCGCATCGACGCGCCGCGCGACGGCGCCGACGTGTCGGCGGGCCGGGTCGCGGTCGGGGGCATCGCCTGGGCGCAGCACACCGGGATCCGCCAGGTCGAGGTGCGCGTCGACGACGGGCCGTGGAACTCCGCTCGGCTGGCCGCCGTACCCAACGTCGACACCTGGCGGCAGTGGGCCTGGGCCTGGGACGCCGAGCCGGGGGAGCACCGGATCGCGGTGCGCGCCACCGACGCCGGCGGCTACACGCAGACCCCGGAGCGGGCCGACGTCGTGCCCGACGGTGCCACCGGCTGGCACACCATCGCGGTCACCGTCGGGTGAGCCTCAGGCGCGTACGGCGGACAGCAGCCGCTTGCGCTGCTCCGGGGCGAGCCGGGTCAACAGCCCGGTCAGCTCCGGCCACAGGCGGGTGCGTCGGGACCCCCACACCACCATCTGCTGCAGCCGATCCTCCGGGATGACGGCCGTCAGCCGCTGCAGCGCGGCCTCGTCGGTCACCCGCAGGGCCACCTGCACCAGCGTGCCGGCGTCGTCGAGGGAGGCCACCACCGCCGTCACCTGCTCGTCGGTGAGCGCCCCGACGACCTCGGCCATCGTGTCGTAGTCCGCGCGGTCGCGGAGCAGCCCGGCGACCCGGACCACCACGCCGGGGGAGAGCCGCGACAGCACCGGCGCGGCCAGCGCCGGGGACAGGTGGCTCGACACGTCGGCGACGTACTCGACCGACATCCGACCCGCCATCGCCGCGGCCTGGTCGGCGGGCAGCGACGCGACGACGCCGGCGGACACCCGGGCCGGCAGCATGCGCTGGGCCAGTGGTGCCGTCACCTTCATCGGCAGCAGCCGGCTGGCGGAGGCGATGCGGGCGTAGGTCGCCTGGTGGTCGGCGTACATCCTCGCGTAGACCGACACCCGCAGCGCGCGCAGCTCGACGGCGTCGAAGCGGCGCAGGAACGACAGCGAACGGGAGTCGCAGCGCAGCAGCCGGGAGAGCCGGGCGAGCTCGGCCTGGACCGCGAGGCTCACGAACCGTCCCGCTGCAGCACCTTGCGGACCCGGCCGCGCACCACCGACGGGATGGCCGCGACCATCGCGTCGATGCCGGCGTCGACCTCCGCGGCCTCGGCCGTGCGGGCCTGGGCGAGCAGGTCCGCGAGCCGCTTCGCCTCGGCCGGGGACAGGGAGTCGACCAGCAGGCCGGCCTCGTCGTCGAGGTCGAGGACGGCGTACAGCGTCTCGGAATGACCGGCCGCGTCACTCACCAGTTGGCCTCCGTCGTGCGTCTCGGCAGTGCCCTGCCCTCCGGACGGATCACGTAAACCACCCCGCCGGAGCCGCCAACCCAGGCGTCGGCGAACTGACCGCGGCGGTACACCCTGCGGACGCCGCGGTTGTTCGCCGCCGCGGGGTCGTTGGCGATCACCCGTCCGTCGGCGGTGAAGCCCCGGATCACCAGCAGGTGGCCGTTCGTGCCGCCGCGGGTCGCCCGCGGTGCGTTGTCGAGCTCGCCGGCGCCGAACCGCACCGAGGCGACGAGCGGGATGCCGGCCTGGATGAACCGCTCGGCCTCCCGCACGGTCCGCAGCCGGGTGACGAAGGAGCGGGTGCGGTACCGGTTGGCGTAGGCGACGTTGAAGGCCCAGTTGCCGGCACCGCGGAAGCCGTAGTCGTAGACGGCCCGGGCGGCGTAGTCGACCTCGGGGTCCTGGTGCCGGGAACCGACCCAGCGGTAGGACCGTGGCTTGGGCCAGCGGTCCCAGAAGCCCAGCAGCATGGTGGTCGAGGTGGGGCTGCACCAGGCCTCGCCGCCGCCTCCCCACTGGGGGAAGTGGCCGCGGTGCACCATCTGCGAGCGCCGGGGTACGGCGAGGTCGACGGTCCGCGTCATCCGCGTCGCTCCGGCCCGGGGGTCGGTGCCCGGCAGCCGGGACGCCATCGCCCCGACCGCCCGCAGCAGCGGCGTGCGCTGCGTACCCGTGCTGCGGTACAGCGTCACCCGTACCTGCCAGCGGGTGAACCGGGCGCGGCCGTTCGTCTGCAACGTGTCGACGGCGACCCGGGCGAGGTCGTCGCTCTGTGCGCCCAGGGTCGCGCGGCGGAACCGACGTTCGTGCGAGGCCCAGCGGCCCAGTGAGTCCCAGCTCGACCGGCGGCCCGCGGGGGTGCGGCCGCGCATCTGCACGGCGACCCAGGTCCCTCGCGCGGTGGCGGCCTCCCAGGATGCGATCGCCTCGGTGAGCCCGAAGCCGGGGCGCGCCCACGGCGACGTCCAGTGGCCGAACGCGTAGCGCACACCTCGGTGGGTACGCCGGCCGACCGGGCGGGCCATCCGCACACCCTCGTGGGTGACCCGCACCCCCGCCAGCCGGCCGGTGCGCAGTCGCCGCGGGGTGGCCCACTGCTGGTAGGCGATGTGTCGTGCGGCACGGGGGCGGACCGCCTGCGCGGGCCGAACCGACGCGCTCGCTGGCGTCACGGACGTCGTGGTCGGCGGTGTCCCGGTCGCGGCAGGGGTGGTCGCGGTCAGGGCCGCGGCGGCGAACGAGGCGACCAGCAGAAGAGGAAGCGGGTGGTTCGGCACGCCGCCGAAGATAGACCTCTCCGGTCCGCGGCGACAGCCGTTCGCGCAGGAAGAACCGAACGGTCGATACCCTGGGCCGGTGACTCTGCGGCTCTACGACACCGCCACCCGCGGCATCCGCGACTTCGTCCCCCTGCGCGAGGGACAGGTCGGTGTCTACGTGTGCGGGCTGACCGTGCAGTCCGAGCCGCACATCGGCCACATCCGCTCCGGCGTGTGTTTCGACGTGCTGCGCCGCTGGCTGTCTCACAGCGGCTACGACGTCACCTACATCCGCAACGTCACCGACATCGACGACAAGATCCTGGTGAAGTCCCTGGAGCAGGCGCGTCCGTGGTGGGCGCACGCCTACCTCTACGAGCGGCAGGTCACCTGGGCCTACGACGTGCTCGGCTGCCTGCCGCCGACCTACGAGCCGCGGGCCACCGGGCACGTGCCGGAGATGGTGGAGCTGGTGCAGCAGCTCGTCGACGCCGGTCACGCCTACGCCGCGAGCGACGACTCCGGCGACGTGTACTTCGACGTGCGCTCCTGGCCGTCGTACGGCGAGCTGTCCGGACAGCGGGTCGACGAGATGCAGGACGCCGCCGACGCCGACCCGCGGGGCAAGCGCGACCCGCGCGACTTCGCGCTGTGGAAGGGCCGCAAGCCCGACGAGCCCGAGACCGCGGCCTGGCCGACGCCGTGGGGACGGGGCCGGCCCGGCTGGCACCTGGAGTGCTCGGCGATGGCGGGCAAGTACCTCGGTGCGGAGTTCGACATCCACGGCGGCGGCATCGACCTGCAGTTCCCGCACCACGAGAACGAGATCGCGCAGGCCCGCGCCGCCGGGCGCCCGTTCGCCCGCTACTGGCTGCACAACGCCTGGATCACCACGTCCGGGGAGAAGATGAGCAAGTCGCTGGGCAACTCGCTGCTGGTGCCGGCCGTGCTGCGGCAGGTGCGGCCGATCGAGCTGCGTTTCTACCTGGTGGCGATGCACTACCGCTCGCACGTGGAGTTCTCGTTCGAGGCGCTGGAGGAGGTGGCCGCCTCCTTCCGGCGGATCGAGGGGTTCCTCGCCCGCGCAGGAGAGCTGGTCGGCGACGTCGACCCCGAGAAGGGGCAGCTGTGCGCGGCCTTCGTGGAGGCCATGGACGACGACCTCAGCACCCCGGCCGCGGTCGCGGCGATCCATGAGGTCGTGCACGAGGGCAACAGGCTGCTCGAGCAGGGCGACACCCCGGCGCTGCGCGGCAACCTCGCCGCGGTCCGCGCGATGCTCGGCGTGCTCGGCGTCGACCCGCTCGAGCCGCGGTGGGCCGGTGCCAACGCCGGCGGGGAGACAGCGCGGCTGCATGGCGCGCTCGACGTACTCGTCACGTCGTTGCTGCAGCAGCGCGAGCAGGCGCGCGCCGATCGGGACTTCGCGACGGCCGACGCCGTGCGCGACCAGCTCCGGGCCGCCGGCGTCGACGTCGAGGACACCCCCGCGGGGCCGCGCTGGACCGTGGAGGGCTGAGCACGACATGGCGGGCAACAGCAAGCGCCGAGGCGCGGTCAAGCGCACCGGCAAGGGCAACCCGACCGCCGGTTCCGGCGGGCGCCGGCGCCGTGGCCTGGAGGGCAAGGGGCCGACCCCGAAGGCCAAGGACCGCGTCGGACACGTCGCCAACAAGAAGGCCAAGGCCGCCCAGCGCCGGTCGCGGGGACGGCCCCCGTCGAGGCCGCGCGGCAAGGGGGGACGTGCCGGCAGCGAGTGGGTGGCCGGGCGCAACGCGGTCGTGGAGGCGCTGCGCGCGGAGGTGCCGGTGACCACGGTGTACGTCGCGGAGGGCGCGGAGCGCGACAGTCGGCTGCGGGAGGCGCTAGGCCTGGCGTCCGAGCGCGGACTGTCGATGCTGGAGGTGCCGCGTCCCGAGCTCGACCGGCTCACCGAGGGCGCCGTGCACCAGGGCGTCGCGCTGCAGGTGCCGCCGTACGAGTACGCCGACCCCGACGACCTCGTCGCGTCGGCGCGCGACTCCGGCGACGCCGCGCTGGTCGTCGCCCTCGACGGGGTCACCGACCCCCGCAACCTCGGCGCCGTGGTGCGTTCCGCTGCGGCCTTCGGCGCGCACGGGGTCCTCGTACCCGAACGCCGCTCGGCGGGTATGACCGCCGCCGCGTGGAAGACCTCGGCCGGTGCGGCTGCCCGGGTCCCGGTGGCGCGCGCGGTCAACCTGAGCCGCCAGCTCAAGGCCTACGCCGACGCGGGGGTGGTCGTCGTGGGACTGGCAGCCGACGGCGAGCAGGCCATCGACGCGTTCGACCGTGCCGACGAGGACCTGGTGCTCGTCGTCGGCTCGGAGGGCAAGGGGCTGTCGCGGCTCGTGCGCGAGCACTGCGACGTGCTGGTGGGCATCCCGATGAGACAGGACACCGAGTCGCTGAACGCCGGTGTCGCGGCCGGCGTCGGTCTCTACGAGATCGCCCGCCACCGCCGCCTACGATGACCGCATGAACGTCGAGCGGCTGCTTCCCACCGACGAGGCGCGCGACCTGCTCGCGCTGACGCGCGAGATCTGCGCGGACAAGCTGGCTCCGCGCGCGTCGGCCGACGAGGAGGCGGAGGCCTTCCCGCGCGACGTGTTCCGGCTGCTCGGCGAGGCCGGGCTGCTGTCCCTGGCCTTCCCGGAGGAGTACGGCGGCGGGGAGCAGCCCTACGAGGTCTACCTGCAGGCGCTGGAGGAGATCGCCCGCGCCTGGATGTCGGTCGGGGTCGGCGTCTCCGTGCACTCGCTGGCCTCGTCGGCGGTCGCGGCCTACGGGACCGCCGAGCAGCGCGACGGCTGGCTGCCCGACATGCTCGGCGGAACCCAGCTCGGCGCCTACTGCCTGTCCGAGCCGCAGGCAGGCTCCGACGTCTCCGGCATCCGGACCAAGGCGGTGCGCGACGGTGACTCGTTCGTCGTCAACGGGGTCAAGGCCTGGATCAGCCACGGCGGCCACGCCGACTTCTACCTGCTGTTCGCGCGTACGTCGGACGACCCGCGCCGCGGGCTCTCCGCCTTCCACGTGCCGACCGGGCTGGCGGGCCTGTCGTTCGGCCCGCCGGAGAAGAAGATGGGGCTCACGGGCTCCTCCACCACGCAGGTCATCTTCGAGGACGTGCGCCTGTCGGCCGACCGGCTCGTCGGCGCGGAGGGCGACGGGATGAAGATCGCGCTCTCGGCGCTCGACTCCGGGCGTCTGGGCATCGCCGCCTGCGCAGTGGGTCTCGGCCAGGCCGCCCTCGACGAGGCGACCCGGTACGCGACCGAGCGGCAGCAGTTCGGGCAGACGATCGGGGGGTTCCAGGGCGTGCAGTTCCTGCTGGCCGACATGGCCTCCGCCGTGGAGAGCGCACGGGCGACCTACCTGCACGCCGCACGGCTGCGCGACGCCGGCCGCCGGTTCTCCCGGCAGGCCAGCATCGCAAAGCTGGTCGCCACCGACGCGGCG
>JALZDI010000416.1 GCA_030862655.1 Actinomycetota bacterium
AGGTAGCCACGGGTGAGCCCCGGGCTGGGACGGGCCAGCGACGTGGCCCCGCCCGCGGCACGCGCTGCGGGCGACGACCCGTCCGGCGTCGAGGAGGCGACCGGCCCCGAGGTCGGCGCACTGCTGCCCCGGACCGCATCGTCGGCGGCTGTGGTCGACGACGGGCCCACCTGCCCGAGCACCACGGTGAGGGTGACCGCTGCGACCGCGGCGGAGCCGGCCGCGCCGATGCCGACCGCGCTCTGCCCCACGCCGCGGGCCACGTCGCCCACCCGGCTGACCAGGCTGAGCGCGCCGAACGCGCTGCCGCCCGACGTACTCGCGAGGTAGCCGCTGGCCGCACCGCCGAGCAGGAGCGGCGCCAGCAGCCCGCGCAGGTTGGAGTTGACCTCGACCAGCTCGAGGTAGACCGCGGTGCACCGGCGGCACCCGTCGAGGTGGGTCTGCACCTGGCGGGAGTCGCGCCGCGCCAGCCCGCGGCGGACGTAGGCGCCGAGCCGTTCGGTGGTCCAGCGGCACAGGGCCTCGTCGGTGTCGGTGAGATGCATCTGCAGGTACGCCTGGCGCAGCCCCTCGCGGGCCCGGTAGGCCAGCGCCGAGACGCTGTTGGGGGACAGGCCCAGCATCGGCGCGACCTCGGCCGGCTTCTGCTGCTCCACGTCGAGGTGCCACAGCACGGCCCGCCAGCGCTCGGGCAGCGACGCGAAGGCCCTGCTGGCGGTGGTGCGCTCGAACTCCTCGACCGCCGTGTCCTGGAACGGGGTGCCGGGGTCGAAGGCCTCCATGTCGTCGCTCGCGTGCACCCGGTGCTGGGCACGGATCCGGTCGACGTGCAGCCGGCGTACGGCGGTCAGCAGGTAGGCGCGGAAGGCCACGTCGGGGCCGGCGCCGCGCTGCAGCTGCTGCAGCACCTTGGCGAACGCCTCGGAGACCAGGTCGTCGGCGTCACCGCCCCGGGTCAGCTGCCGGGCCAGCCGCTGCGCCGCCTGCTGGTGCCGGCCGAACAGCTCGCCGAAGGCATCCATGGCGTCGGTGTCGCCTCGGTGGCCCTCGCGCACGCGCGCGATCAGGTCGGCGTCGGAGGGCGCGGCGTCGTGGGCTGCGGCCTCCCCGGAGAGGGACGAGTCCGCGCCGTGGGGGCCGCGGCCCGGCGAACGTTCGGTCATGGGCACTCGCTTGCAGGTAGTGACAACACGCTCACGGTAGGACAGCCGGAAAGCCTGTTGGGGCGCTTTTCCCGCCTTCGTATGAGCATTCCGATAAATCCCAATCAAATGTCCGAAATTGTCCGAATAAATCTGTCGCGGCCTTGCCGGGCGCGTCGTGTCGGCGCCGTGTGCAAGGCTGGACACATGTGCGGTCGTTACGCCTCGAGCCGGCGTCCGGAGGACCTCGTGGAGGAGTTCGAGGTGCAGCAGGTCGACGTGCGCGAGAAGCTCGAGCCCGACTACAACGTCGCCCCCACCAAGAGCGTCTACGCCGTGCTGTCCCGGCCACCGAGCAGCGACCGGTCCGCCGCCCCGGTGCGCCGCCTGCGCGCGCTCACCTGGGGCCTGGTGCCGTCGTGGGCGAAGGACCCCTCGATCGGCAACCGGATGATCAACGCCCGGGCCGAGACCGTGGCGGAGAAGCCGGCCTTCCGCAAGGCCTTCGCCACGCGCCGCTGCCTGCTGCCGGCCGACGGCTACTACGAGTGGTACCCGGGCGAGCCGCAGACGCCGCCCGGGGGGGCGCAGGGCGCGAAGAAGCGCGGCCAACCGCGCAAGCAGCCGTTCTTCATCCGGCCCGCCGACGGCTCGGTGCTGGCCATGGCCGGCCTCTACGAGATCTGGCGCGACCCCGCGCTCCCGCGCGACGACGACGGGGCCTTCCGCTGGACGTGCACGATCATCACCACGACGGCGGAGGACTCCCTCGGGCGCATCCACGACCGGATGCCGATGCTGGTCGAGCCGAAGGACTACGCCGCCTGGCTCGACCCGCGTCGCTGCGAGCCGGACGACCTGACCGCGCTCGGCGGCCTGCTGGTGCCGGCGGCCCCCGGCCGGCTGGAGGCCTACCCGGTGTCCACCGCGGTCAACCACGTCGACAACAACGGCGCCGAGCTGGTGGAGCCACTCGTGGCCGAGCCCGACCTCCTGCATGATCTAGAGCTGTGACGACGACCCGCCTGGTGTCCACGCCGCACGGCGACGCGCGGCTGCACGTCGACCGGTCGAAGCGCCCGGTCGCCACCCTGGTCCTCGGCCATGGCGCCGGCGGCGGCGTCGACGCTCGCGACCTGACCGCGCTGGTCCGGGCATTGCCGTCGCAGGGGGTGTCGGTGTTCCGCGTCGAGCAGCCGTGGCGGGTGGCGGGCCGCAAGGTCGCCGCCGCGCCGCGGATCCTCGACGAGGCCTGGCTGGCCGTGGTCAACAGCCTGCGGCAGCAGACCCCCCTCGTGGTCGGTGGC
>JALZDI010000417.1 GCA_030862655.1 Actinomycetota bacterium
GCCGGCAGCCGCGGCGGTCATGACGGGCGCGGCCGGGACCGACAGGGCGGCGACCACGACGGCACGGCGGGAGGGGCGGGCAGGCACGAGGCCAGAGACTACCCGCGCACGTCCGTGGCGGATGAACGCGCCGGTCACGCGTGTATATGGTGTGGGCACGACAACAGCACAGCGAGGAGGTCGCCCGTGAGCAGCCCACTGAGCACCACTGCAAACCGTGACCGGCTCGTCGACACGCTGCGCCCCGCCATCGAGAGTGCCGGGCTCGATCTGGAGGACATCGAGGTCACCCCCGCCGGACGCCGCCGCCTCGTGCGCGTCGTGGTGGACAGGGACGGCGGTGTCACGCTCGACGACATCGCCGAGACCACCCGGCTGGTGTCCCGGCGGCTCGACGACGACGACGACCTCATGGGCGAGATGTCCTACACGCTCGAGGTGACCTCCCCCGGCACCGACCGTCCCCTGACCGCCGAGCGCCACTGGCGGCGCAACGTCGGCCGCCTGGTCAAGGTGACCCGCCACGACGCGGAGCCGCTGACCGGCCGCATCGTCGAGGCCGGTGGCTCCTCCGCCCGGCTCGACATCGACGGCGCCGCGCACGACATCGAGTACGCCGACGTGCGCAAGGCCCGCGTCGAGGTCGAGTTCAACCGGAAGGAGGCCTGATCCCTTGGACATCGACATCAGCGCGCTGCGGATGCTCGAGCGGGAGAAGGACATCTCCTTCGACGTCGTGGTCGACGCGATCGAGCAGGCCCTGCTGGTGGCCTACCACCGCACCGAGGGCGCGCAGAGCAACGCCCGCGTGCACCTGGACCGCAAGTCCGGCCACGTCACCGTGCTGGTGCAGGAGACCGGTGCGTCCGAGGAGGGCGAGCACACCTACGAGTACGACGACACGCCCGAGGGCTTCGGGCGGATCGCGGCGACAACGGCCAAGCAGATCATCCTGCAGCGGCTGCGCGACGCCGAGGACGAGGTGCGCTACGGCGAGTTCTCCCAGACAGAGGGCGACATCGTCTCCGGCATCGTCCAGCAGGGCCAGTACGCCGACGACGTGATGGTCGACCTCGGCCGCATCGAGGCGCTGCTGCCCCGCGCCGAGCGGGTGCCGGGGGAGCGCTACGAGCACGGCAGCCGCATCCGCTGCCTGGTGGTGAGCGTCCGCCGCGGCCCTCGCGGGCCGCAGGTCACGCTGTCGCGCTCGCACCCCAACCTGGTCAAGAAGCTGTTCGCGCTGGAGGTGCCCGAGATCGCCGACGGCACCGTCGAGATCACCGCGATCGCACGTGAGGCCGGTCACCGCACCAAGATCGCGGTGCGCTCGATGCTGCAGGGCGTCAACGCCAAGGGCGCCTGCATCGGCCCGATGGGCCAGCGCGTGCGCAACGTGATGAGCGAGCTGCACGGGGAGAAGATCGACATCGTCGACTGGTCCGAGGACCCGGCCGCGTTCGTCGGCAACGCGCTGTCGCCGGCGCAGGTGGCCAGCGTCGAGGTGGTCGACGCCGCCGCGCGGGCGGCGCGGGTCGTCGTACCCGACTTCCAGCTGTCGCTGGCGATCGGCAAGGAGGGCCAGAACGCGCGGCTGGCGGCCCGGCTGACCGGGTGGCGCATCGACATCCGCCCCGACGTCGAGCCCGAGACCGGGCCCGTCTCCGGGGTGCAGGCGGGCCCCGACACGCCGCCGAGCGGGCACCTGGTCTGACGGGGTAGACTTCCCGCGGTGGACCGATCGTCCCCGACTGTTCGCGCGCGTTCGCACCCGGTGCGCACCTGTGTGGGTTGCCGGAGACGGTCACCCAAGTCCGACCTGCTGCGTCTCGTGGTGGCCGGCGACTCGCCCGAGAGGGTAGTCGCCCCCGATCCGCGGGGCACGGCGCCGGGCCGTGGGGCGCACCTGCACCCCGCGGTCGCCTGCCTCGACCAAGCCGTTCGCCGCAGAGCGTTGACACGCGCCCTGCGGGCCGAGGGGCCGCTCGACCTCAGCGCGCTGAGGGCGTACGTCGAGACGCAGCGCACGCACCATGCGGCATCACCCGATGTCGACCGAGAGAAAGCGGAGCAGCAGCTCATGAACCGTCGATGAGTTCTTCGCGATGAGCACGTCCGTCAACTAACGGTCCGGCGTCACCTCGACTCGGACCGCTCAGAAGGAGAGCAGTGGCCAAGGTCCGAGTTCACGAACTCGCCAAGGAGTTCGGAGTCCCCAGCAAGACCGTGCTGGAAACCCTCAAGGACATGGGGGAGTTCGTCAAGACCGCGTCGTCGACGGTCGAGGCCCCCGTCGTACGCCGGCTGAACGAGCAGTACGGCGAGACCCTGCGCGAGCAGGGGGAGAAGAAGGCCGCCAAGAAGGCCGGCGCCAAGAAGCCCGCGGCCAAGAAGACCGCGTCGGCCGACGGCCAGGCCACCGCGACCGAGCCGGAGACCGGCTCGGCGCCCC
>JALZDI010000418.1 GCA_030862655.1 Actinomycetota bacterium
GCCTGGGCCGCGACCTCGCGATGCGAGGCCTCGTCGCGCACGTCCTGGGCCACAGCGGCCACAGCCCCGATCCCGGCCGCGGCACGACGAGCCTCCCGCGCGTCGAGGTCGGTGACCACCACGGCGTGCCCGCGGCGTACCAGCCGTTCGGCGACGGCCCGTCCGATCCCCCGCGCCGCCCCGGTCACCACGGCCGACCCGTGCCCAGCGGCAGGCATGCCGCGGAGCCTATCGCTCACCAGCCACCGCTACCGGCCGGTACGACGGGCCACCGCACCCGTGTGCGGTCCTCCACGACACGTCGAACAGGTGTTTGAAAGTGCCGGCGGGTCGGTCTACCGTCGGGGCAGACGGAGCGGTCACGACACGAGCAGGCGGTGAGGTCATGGCGAAGAAGACCGAGGGTCCCGGGGGCAAGGTCCGCGAGCTCCCCGACGGTCCGCCCGACGCTGCCGGGCTGACCCCGCGTCAGCGGCGGGTGCTCGACGTGATCCGTGACTCCGTGGAGCGGCGCGGCTATCCCCCCAGCATGCGCGAGATCGGCGAGTCGGTCGGGCTGACCAGCTCCTCGAGCGTGTCACACCAGCTGCGCTCGCTGCAGTCCAAGGGCTTCATCCGCCGAGACCCCAACCGGCCGCGGGCACTGGAGATCCTGCACCCCGACCGTCCCGACGACACCGCCACGTCCGCGCCGGCGGACACGTTCGACGAGACCGGCATGGGCGACCTGCGCCCTGACGCGACCTACGTCCCCCGGGTCGGCCGCATCGCCGCGGGCGGTCCGATCCTGGCCGAGGAGCGCGTCGAGGAGGTCGTGCCGCTGCCCCGGACGCTGGTCGGCGAGGGCACGCTGTTCATGCTCGAGGTCAGGGGCGACTCGATGGTCGACGCCGCGATCTGCGACGGCGACTTCGTCGTGGTCCGGCAGCAGCCCGACGCCGAGAACGGCGAGATCGTGGCGGCGATGCTCGACGACGAGGCCACGGTCAAGACGTTGCAACGGCGGCGCAACCAGGTGTGGCTGCTCCCCCACAACGACGCCTTCGAGCCGATCAACGGCAACGACGCCACCATCCTCGGCAAGGTGGTCGCGGTCCTGCGCCGGGTCTGAGCCGACGCGTCAGCGTTCGGTCTCGCGTACGTCGACCACGCGCCAGGCGCCGTCGTCGCGCCGGCGCAGCGTGTACACCGCGACGTAGCGCTGCGCGGGCTCGCTGCCCACGACCAGGCCGTCGCGGTTGCGCACGTCGTACGCCGACACCGACACACCGGCGCGCACCCGTGCCCGCCGGCCGGAGAGGCCCTGCACGCTCAGCTCGCCCACGTCGAAAAAGGCGCCGATCAGCTCCGCGTCGTCGGCGTAGCTGTCGTCGATGAACGCGACCAGCTCCCGGCACGGGCAGCCCGCGGCGGTCATCGTCGCCAGTGCCTCGGTGTCGCCGGTGCGCAGCGCCTGGTTGACCACGCCGACGTAGTCGACCAGGGCGGCCACCGCGTCGGCCTCGCGCACCCGGCCACCGCTGCGTTCGTGCTCGGCCACCAGGTCGGCGGCATCGGGAGTGCTGAAGCAGCCGCTGGTGGTGACCAGCAGCAGCACCGACGGCAGGGCGCGGCGGGCGGGGGTCGGGCAGGCACGGCTCATGGCGGTCGTCGAGGCTACCGGGCGCGTGGAGGCGGCGGCCGACGGGCCGGTGGTCGCCGGTCAGCGCGCGGCGGTGTCGAGGCGCCGCAGCGCCGACAGCACCACGTCGCGGTCGGTCGTTCCCCACATCGGCGGCAGCGAGCTGCGCAGGAACGCGCCGTAGCGAGCGGTCACCAGCCGCGGGTCGAGCACGGCGACCACACCGCGGTCGGTGGTGCGCCGGATCAGCCGGCCCGCGCCCTGCGCCAACAGCAGCGCGGCGTGCGTGGCCGAGACGGCCATGAAGCCGTTGCCGCCGGCCCGAGCGACCGCCCGGGCCCGCGCGCTCATCAGCGGGTCGTCGGGGCGGGGGAAGGGGATGCGGTCGATGATCACCAGCTGGCAGGTGTCACCCGGGACGTCGAGGCCCTGCCACAGCGACAGCGTGCCGAACAGGCAGGCGTGCGGGTCGTCCACGAACAGCCGGCGCAGCTCGGCCAGCTGCGCCTCCCCCTGGCACAGCACGGTCAGGTCGGGCAGCCGGTCGCGTGCCGCCTCGGCGGCGGCCTCCGCGGCCCGTCGGGAGGAGAACAGTCCCAGCGTGCGGCCACCCGCGGCCCCCGCCAGCGCGCAGATCTCCGCGACCAGCGGCTCGCCCAGGCCGTCGCGGCCGGGTGCGGGCAGGTCGGCCGCGACGTAGAGGATGGCCTGCCGCGGGTAGTCGAACGGCGACCCGACGTCGACCGCGCGCCACGGCAGCACCGCCGGCGCGTCCGGGTCGACCTCGTCGTCGGCGGCGTCCGGGTCGACCCCGGCGGCGTCGGGG
>JALZDI010000419.1 GCA_030862655.1 Actinomycetota bacterium
TCGAGGAGCACGACTTCCACGACTTCAAGATCTCGGTCAAGCACAACGACCCGGTCGTGATGGTGCGGGCCTACGAGATGCTCGCCGAGCGCGGCGACTGGCCGCTGCACCTCGGGGTCACCGAGGCGGGGCCCGCGTTCCAGGGCACGATCAAGTCCTCGGTCGCGTTCGGCGCGCTGCTCTCGCGCGGCATCGGGGACACGATCCGGGTCTCGCTGTCCGCCCCGCCGGTCGAGGAGGTCAAGGTCGGACAGGCGATCCTGGAGTCGCTGAACCTGCGCCCGCGCAAGCTCGAGATCGTGTCGTGCCCCTCCTGCGGGCGCGCCCAGGTCGATGTCTACACCCTCGCCGACGAGGTGACCGCCGGCCTGGAGGGCATGGAGGTGCCGCTGCGGGTCGCGGTGATGGGCTGCGTCGTCAACGGCCCCGGCGAGGCCCGGGAGGCCGACCTCGGCGTCGCCTCCGGCAACGGCAAGGGCCAGATCTTCGTCAAGGGCGAGGTGATCAAGACCGTTCCCGAGTCGCAGATCGTGGAGACGCTGATCGAGGAGGCCATGCGGATCGCCGAGGAGATGGGCGAGCCGGTCGACGGCGCCGGCGGCAGCCCGGTCGTCACCGCCGGCTAGGACACCGCACACGCGCTGGCACCCTCAACGAGCCGACCGAATCGTCGTACGCTGCCACCGTGCTCACCACCAAGCCCGGTCTGCGGCTGCTCGGCCCCGACGACCTGCCGCAGGTGCAGGCGCTGCTCGACCGCGACCCGGTCACCAACGTGTTCGTCGACTACCGGGTGCGGCTGACCGGGCTCGACTCGCGCTGGCTCGGCGGGGAGATGTGGGGCTACGTCGAGGACGGCGAGCTGGTGTCGCTGTGCCACGCCGCCGCCAACCTGGTGCCGGTGGAGGCCACCCCGGAGGCGCTGAGCGCGTTCGCCACCCGCGCGCTGGCGCGCGGCCGCACCTGCTCCTCGATCGTGGGGCCGCAGGACGCGGTCGCCGACTTCTGGCACAACGTGAAGCCGTGGTGGGGGCCGGCCCGGCTGATCCGTGACGCGCAGCCGTTCATGACGCTGGCCACGCCGCCGGCGGTGGCGCCGGACCCCGGCGTACGACGGGTGCTGCCCGACGAGTTCGAGGTGCTCTACCCCGCCTGCGTCGACATGTTCACCGAGGAGGTCGGGGTCTCGCCGGAGGCCGGCGGCGGCCGCGACCTCTACCAGACCCGGGTGCGCCAGCTGATCGCCAAGGGGCTCGCGTTCGCGCGCATCGAGGACGGCAGGGTGCTGTTCAAGGCCGAGATCGGTGCGGTCACCCCGCACGCCTGCCAGGTACAGGGCGTGTGGGTGCACCCCGACCTCCGCGGCCGAGGGCTGTCCACCCCGGGCATGGCGGCGGTCGCCGAGCTGGCGATGCGCGACGTGGCGCCGGTGGTCACGCTCTACGTCAACGCGCACAACGAGGCCGCTCGCCGCTGCTACGAGCGCGCGGGCTTCGACACCACCTGCTCGTTCACCACGATCCTGTTCTAGGTTGAGCGCCATGCCCAAGGCCTCCGAGCAGCCCGAGCACCCCAGGCGCACAGCCGCGCTGGCCGCCCTGTTCGCCACCTCGGGGACGCTGCACTTCCTGCGCCCACGACCGTTCGAGCAGATCGTGCCGCGCCGGCTGCCCCGCAAGCGCGCGCTCGTCTACGCCTCGGGGGCGGCCGAGCTGATCTGTGCCGCCGGGCTGCTGCACCCCCGCACCCGCGGCCTGGCCGGTGCCACCAGCGCCGCGCTGCTGCTCGCGGTCTTCCCCGCCAACGTGCAGATGGCCGCCGACGCGCAGCGCAGCCCCTCCACCGCCTACCGGGTCGGCACGCTGGCCCGGCTGCCGCTGCAGTGGCCGATGATCCGCACCGCCTGGCGGGCCGCGCGACACTAGGTCGGTGATCCGCGGACTGCTGGCCCTCCTGCTGAGCACCGCGAGCCTGTCCGCGTGCGGCACGTCGGTCTCGCTCAGCGACGAGGCGCCCGTCACACCGCCGTCGTCGACCGCCGTACCACGGCGCCCGACCCCGTCGGCCGGGCCGACGCCCACGCCCCGTCCCTCGGACACGCCCCGTCCGTCGACCTCACCGGGGCCGCCCTCGCCGCGGCCCGGGCTGGACGACTGGGATGTCGGCGCGAGCCCGCTGCCGCTGCGCCCGGACGGGTTCGGGCAGGTGCTGCGGACGCCGCCCGAGCTGCGGGTGCGGCGGTTGCCGACCGAGGACCTGCTGCCGCCGCCGCGCACCCGCCGGTTCGAGGCGAGCGTCGCGCGGGTCTCGGTGCCGGTGCGCCGCCGGATGGGGCGCACCTGGTCGCCGCGCTGCCCCGTCGCGCTGCGCGACCTGCGCTACGTCACGGTCACCTTCTGGGGCTTCGACCACAGCCCGCACACCGGCGAGCTCGTGCT
>JALZDI010000013.1 GCA_030862655.1 Actinomycetota bacterium
GGTCGGCCTCGGACATCATGACTCCCGTGCTGTCGCTGGAGGGGCTCGGCTCAGCCTTTCATCCGGGTGTGCTCGGGGTCGAAGGGAGCCGTGCGCCCGGTGGCCAGCACGCTCACCGGGTAGCGCTCGCCCATGTACTCCACGCGTAGCGGGGTGCCCTCCACGGCGTACTCGGGGGGCAGGTAGGCCAGCAGCAGGTACCGTCCCAGCGACGGTGCGGAGCCGGCGCTGGTGACGTAGGACCGACGACCCGCGGCGTCCACGATCGGCTCGCCGACGGGGGTCAGGACCGGCTCGTTGCCGGTCATGTAGCGCGGGGTGCCGTCACCGGACGCGTGGTCGTCGACGGCCAGCGTGCACAGCGTCGCGGCGGGCTCGCGTTCGCGGGCCTGCAGGTAGGCCTGCTTGCCGACGAAGTCGGCGCTCTTGACGCGCGGCAGCGCCAGACCCGCCTCCACCGGGTCGTACTCGAGGGTGAGCTCGGCGTTCATCAGCCGGTGCGCCTTCTCGATCCGCCCGGTGGTGCCGTAGACCCCGATGCCCGCCGGCACGACGCCGAACGCCTGACCCGCCTCCCACAGCGTGTCCCACAGCCGCAGACCCTGCTCGGTCGGCGCGTGGATCTCCCACCCGAGGTCGCCGACGTAGGAGATCCGCACCATCAGTGTCGGCACGCCGCCGATCACGACCTCGCGCGCGGTGCCGAACGGGAACCCCTCGTGGGACACGTCGTCGTCGGTCACCGAGGCGACCAGGTCGCGTGCCCGCGGACCCCAGACCCCGAGCGTGCAGTACGCCGAGCTGAGGTCGGCGAGCTGCGCCGACCCGTCCGCGGGCAGGTGGTCGAGCAGCCACTTCTTGTCGCGGGCCCCGTCGGCGCCGCCGGTGATGATGCGGAAGTGCTGCTCGCCCATCCGGACCATGGTGAGGTCGGCGCGGAAGCAGCCGTTCTCGGCCAGCAGCGGGGTGTAGACGACGCGGCCGACGGGCCGGTCGGCCTGGGCCATCGCCATCGTCTGCACGTAGTCGAGGGCGCCCGGCCCGGTGACGTCGAGGACTGCGAACGCGCTCAGGTCGATGAGCGCGACGCGGTCGCGCATCGCGAGGTGCTCGGCGGTGGTGATCGGTGACCACCACCGGGCGTCCCACTCGGCGGGCCGGTCCTCTACGCGGTCGGCGTACTCCTGCAGCAGCGGCGCGTTGGACTCGTACCACTGCGGCCGCTCCCAGCCGCCCACCTCGAAGAAGACCGCGCCGAGCTCGTTCTCGCGGGGGTGGAACGGGCTCGTGCGCAGCGGCCGGTTGGTCGTCCACTGCTCGCGCGGGTGGGCTATCCCGTAGATCTTCGGGAACCCCTCGGCCGCGCGGGCGCGGACGTGGCCGGTTGTGCGCGCGTGCGGGTAGAGCCGGGAGATGTCGGTGCCGTGCGGGTCGATCTCCGACGTGCCGTCGGTGATCCACTCGGCGAGCAGCCGTCCCACACCCGGGCCCTCCTTGATCCACACCGCGGCCGCAGACCACAGCCCCTTCACCTCCGGCGTCTCGCCCAGCAGCGGGTGCCCGTCCGGGGTCAGCGACAGCAGCCCGTTGATGGCGGTGCGGGTCTGCAGGCCGGGACGGTTGAGCAGGTCGGGGAAGATCTCGCGGGCCTGCTCCATCTGCCCCGCGAAGTCGTCGGCGGTGAACGGGAACCGGGTCGGCGACTTCTGCGAGCCGCCGCCGACCGGCGGGATCTCCTCGGGCGCGTGCAGCATCGGCCGGTGGGCGTAGGAGCCGATCTCCAGGTCGACGCCACGCTGTCGCTCGTACATCTTGGCGTCCATGTCGCGCACCAGCGGGAAGCCGACCCAGCTGCCGAGCCGCTCGAGCTCGGGGATCGGCCCGACGTCGACCATCTGGTGTACGGCCGGCGTCAACGGGATCGCGGCCCCGGCCATCGCGGCGATGCGCGGGCTCCACACCCCGCACGCCACGACGACGGTCTCGGACTCGACGTCGCCGCGGTCGGTGCGGATGCGCGTCACGCGTCCGCGGTCGGTGTCGATCCCGGTCACCTCGGTGTCCGCGCGCACGGTCAACGCCCCGAGCTCCTCGGCGCGCTCGCGCATCAGCGCGCCGGCGCGCACCGGGTCGACCACCGCCCCGGAAGGCGTGTGGAAACCGGCCAGCAGCAGGTCGGTGTTGACGAACGGCACCAGGCCCTTGATCTCGTGCGGGGCGATGAGCTCGGCCTCGACACCCCACGCGCGGGCCGAGGCCATCCGGCGGCGCAGCTCCTGCAGCCGCTCCTGGGTGCGCGCGACCTCGATACCGCCGCAGGTGGTGAGGACGCCCAGCTCGGCGTACTGGCGCAGGGAGTCCAGCGTGAGCTGGGTGATCTCCTTGGAGTGGTCGACCGGGAAGACGAAGTTGGAGGCGTGCCCGGTCGAGCCGCCGGGGTCGGGCAGTGGGCCCTTGTCGAGCAGCAGGATGTCACGCCGGCCGTGCTCGGCCAGGTGCCGTACGACCGAGCTGCCGACGATTCCCGAGCCGATCACCACGATGTCGGCCCGGTCGGGCAGGTTGCTCATCGTCCACTCCCTTGCGGTCGGTCGTACCCACGCTGATATGCTGAAGATATATCAGGATGGAGGCGCGTGACCATGCCCGTCTCGAGCCCCGCCTCCGCCACCGACGACCGGCTGGCGGAGCTGACGGTGCTGGTGGCCGACGGCGCCCGCACGGACTCGCTGTCGGCCCTGGCCTACTACCTCATCCGTGACCTCATCGTGACGCTGGACCTGGCGCCGGGGACGCCGCTGCTCGAGCGCGCGCTGATGCAGCGGCTGGAGCTGGGACGCACGCCGGTGCGCGAGGCCCTGCGCCGCCTGGCCGACGAGGGACTGGTGTCGATCTACGCCCGCCGGGGCATGGTGGTCGCGCCGATCGACGTCCGCGACCTGACCAGCATCAGCGAGGTGCGCGTGCAGATGGAGGGCCTGGCCGCCCGGCTCGCGGCCGAGCGCGCCACCCGTGACGACCGTACGGCGGCGGCCGACCTGGTCGCGCAGCTGGAGCGGCTGCCAGCGCAGAGCGACGAGCGCGCCCTGATCCGCTTCGACCAGCGGGTGCATCACTTCGTGCACCGGGCCACACGCAACGGCTACCTGCGGGACACGCTCTGCGAGTACCTCACGCTGAGCCTGCGGCTGTGGTTCCTCGGGCTGGACCGGGTCTCCCGTCTCGACGAGGCGATCGGTGAGCACCGCGAGCTGCTGCACGCCGTCGCGGTCGGCGACGGGGAGCGAGCCGAGGCGGTGGCGCGCACGCACGTCACCGGGTTCCAGCACGAGATCGGGCGGGTGCTGACCACCGAACGCTGAGCGGGCCGCCCACACGGTCGCGGGCTACGGTCGCGACATGGGCAACGGCGGCCTCGCCCAGCGGCCTACGGGCGGACGCGGATCGTCCGCCGTTCCGGCCGGGGTCGCTGGACGCCGTGTGCTGCTTCGCGGCGCTGCACCTGTTCGACGACCCCGAGACCGCGCTCGCGTCCTTCGCCCGGGTGCCGAGACCGGGCGGGCACCTCGCGCTGCTGACCACGGCCCGGCGCCCCGGCCTGCGGTGGCGGCCGTTCGACACAGCGGTCGGCGCGGTCAGCGGGATGCGCATGTTCGACCGAGGCGAGGTCAGCGCGTTGCTGCGTGCGCGGGGTTTCACCGACGTGAGCGCGCGCGAGCAGGTGTCGTCCAGATCGTGGGCGCCCGGCGCCGCTGGGACGGCGTGCGCACCTGCGGTCGTCCGCGTCGCCGTGATACAGACACAGGTGATGTCCCGGTTGCACGCACGGCCCCTCGCGCTCCTCCTCCTGCTCGCCCTGCTCGTGCCGATCTCGGGCTGCTCGAGCGAGGAGCCCGCGGCTGGCGCCGTCGTACGGCGCGTACCGCCCGGGCAGTGGCAGCGCATGGTCGACGTGGGCATGGTGCGTCCGGAGTGCCCGATCCGGCGCCGGGACCAGCTGCGGCGGGTGGAGGTGAACCACTACGACTTCCAGGGCGACATCGAGCGCGGCCATCTGGTCGTCAACGTCGACGTGGCGCACAGCGTGGCGCGCATCTTCACCCGGCTGTTCGAGGAGGAGTTCCCGATCCGGCGGATGCGGTCGCTCGAGGCGTACGGCGGCGACAGCAACGCCAGCCTCGCCGCCGACAACACGGCGGCGTTCAACTGCCGGCGCGCCAACCAGATCAACGCACCGTTCATGGAGTCGCCGCACGCCAACGGGCGCGCGGTCGACATCAACCCGCGGGAGAACCCGTGGATGGACCTGCGGTGCGACTGCTGGCAGCCCGGCAAGGCCAACCACCGGCGCACGCCCGGCAAGGGGAAGATCCTCCGCGAGGGCATGGTCTGGCGGGTCTTCCGCGAGGAGGGCTGGATATGGCAGGACATCGACGTCGCCGACTACATGCACTTCGACACCGGCTACCCGTCGCGCCCGTACGACGGCCCGCCGCCCAGGTGAGTCAGCCTTGCGGCCCGAGGATCGCGTCGCCCAGACGCGAGACGTGCGTGCGCGGCTGACCGAACAGCTGGACGCTGCCGTGCGCACGCTTGAGGTAGAGCTGCGCGTCGTGCTCCCAGGTGATCGCGATCCCCCCGTGCATCTGCACCGCCTCCGACGCCACCGTGAACAGCGCCTCCGAGCAGTACGCCTTGGCGACGGCGGCCCAGTGCGCGAGCTCGTCGCCGGAGCCGTCGACGCCGGCCCAGGCGGCGGCGTAGGCCGCCGAGCGCGCGCTCTGCACCAGCGTGTAGAGGTCTGCCAGCCGGTGCTTCAGCGCCTGGAACGAGCCGATCGGGCGGCCGAACTGCTCACGCTCCTTGGCGTAGTCGACCGTCATCTCCAGGCAACGGGCGGCGGCACCGACCTGCTCCATCGCCAGCGCGGCGCAGGCCAGGTCGCGAACCCGCTCCAGCACGGCGGTCCCCGAGCCGTCGTCGCCGAGCAGCCGGCCCGCGCAGTGGTCGAGCGTAACCGTGCACAGCCGCCGGGTCTGGTCCATGCCAGGAACCGCCTCGCGCTCCAGCCCGTCCTGGTCGGTGGGGACGACGAACAGGCCGACACCGTGACCTGTCCGGGCCGCGACCAGCAGGTCGTCGGCGGTGTCGCCGCCGAGCACGTAGTGGGCCCGGCCGGTGAGCGAGCACTCGTCGGCGGAGGTCGGGCAGGCGGTCACCGCGGTGGAGTCGGGGCGCCAGCCGCCCTTCGGGCCGACCCAGGCCAGCGCCGCCGTGCGTTCACCCGCCGCAAGCGCCGGCAGCAGCCGGGTGCACGCATCCGCGTCACCGCCGAACAGCAGTGCCTGGGTGGCCAGCACTGCGGACCCGAGCATCGGGGAGGGGGTCAGTGTGCGGCCGAGCTCCTCCATCACCAGCATCGACTCGAGCGCGGAGAAGCCCGCCCCGTGGTACTTCTCGGGCACCGCGAGCGCCGCGACGCCGACCTCGGCGGCCAACCGGGCCCAGACGTCGGTGTCGTAGCCGGCCTCGCTCTCGACCGCCTTGCGCAGCGCCGCGCTGTCGGCCGAGCGTTCGAGCAGCCGGCGGACCGTGCGCTGCAGCTCGCGCTGCTCGTCACTGAGGTGCATCAGCCCTCGACCTCCTCCGCGGCCGCCGACCCGAGCGCCGCCAGCACCCGCGTCCGGTGGTGGCTCGGCGTACCCCAGGCGTTGACGAGCGCGCGCACGTGGAGCAGCCAGACCGACAGGTCGTGCTCCTGGGTGTAGCCGATCGCCCCGTGCACCTGCAGTGCGGTCCGCGCAGCCCGGTCGGCGGTGCGGCTCGCGGCGACCTTGGCCGCTGAGACCTCGCGTGCCGAGTACGACGAGGCGTCGTCGAGCGCGACCGCGGCCCCGTGCACCAGCGGCCTGGTGAACTCCACCGCGACCGCCACGTCGGCCAGGTGGTGCTTGACCGCCTGGAACTCCCCGATGCGCCTGCCGAACTGCTCGCGCTGCCCGGCGTACTCGGTGCTCATCTCCAGCAGCATGCGGGCGGCACCGAGCAGCTGTGCTGCCACGGCGAGCGTGCCGAGCTCGGCGGCGTGCACGGCTGCCGCGGCCACGTCGGGCCCGGTCGCGAGGAGCTCGCCGGCCTGGTGGTCCCCAATCGTGTCGAGGTGACGTGAAGGGTCGACCGACCGCTGCGGTTGCAGCGCAGAGGGGGGCAGCAGACGCAGCTGTTCACCGTCGGCGAGCAGCACCTCGTCGGCCCATCGTCCTCCGGCGACCCGGGGGGTCGGCGGATGGGCGACCGTGAGCACCCGCTCGCCCGAGGCGAGGCCGGCCAGCCTCGGCTCGGCGACCTCAGGATGCCCGTCGGCGAGCGCCCGCAGCAGTGCGGGAGCCACCACGGCGGACTCCACCAGCGGCCCCGGCACGGCATGGTGCCCGAGCTCCTCGAACGCGGTCACCATGTCGTTGCAGTCGGCACCGAGTCCGCCCGCACGCTCGGGCACCAGCAGCGCGGGCACGCCCACCTCGGCCAGCTGCTTCCACACCGCCTGGCCTGCGGACAGGTCGCCGCCGGCGACCGCGCGGGCGACGGTCGCGGTGCCCGCGTCGGTGAGCAGGTCGTGCAGGCTGCGGGCGAAGTGCTCCTGCTCCGTGGACAGCGCGAACCTCATCGGGGCCCCCGGGGCAGGCCGAGCACGCGTTCGGCGACGACGTTGCGCTGGATCTCGTTGGTGCCGGCGTAGATCGGCCCGGCGAGCGCGAACAGGTAGCCGTCCAGCCAGCGCCCGTCGTCGACGGCGTCGCGCGAGCCGGGCGCCAGCTCCGCGTCCGCGCCGAGCAGGTCGAGCGCGGTCTCGTGCAGCGCGACGTCGAGCTCGGACCAGAACAGCTTGCCCAGGCTCGCCTCGGCCCCGATCGCACCGCCGTCGGCCAGCCGGGTGACCGTGCCGAAGGTGTGCAGCCGGTAGGCCTGGGCCGCGATCCACGCGTCGGCCACCCGCTCGTCGAGTGCACTCGGTGCGGGCTCTGCCTCTCGCGTGGCGCGTCCTGGCGGTGTCTCGGGGCCCGACGACAACCACGTCGCGCCACGCGATGGCGACGTGCGCCGCCAGAGGTCGACGAGGCGGTCCGCGGTGGCGAGGAACCGGCCGGGGGAGCGCAGCGACAGGCCGCGCTCGCTGCCCGCGGTGCTCATCGCGACCTTCCACCCGGCGCCGACCTCGCCGAGCACGTCGGCGTCGGGCACGAACACGTCGTCGAGGAAGATCTCGGCGAACCCGGTCTCGCCGTCGAGCTGGGCGATCGGGCGGACGGTGACGCCCTCGGCGTCGAGCGGGAAGAGGAAGTACGTCAGCCCGCGGTGCCGCTCGGCCCCCGGGTCGCTGCGGAACAGCCCGAAGCCCCAGTCGGCGAACGCGGCCCTCGAGCTCCACGTCTTCTGCCCGCGCAGGTGCCAGCCACCCTCGACCCGGGTCGCGCTGCTGCGGATCGCGGCGAGGTCGCTGCCGGCCTCCGGCTCCGACCAGGCCTGAGCCCAGATGTCGTCGCCGGTGGCCATTCGGGGCAGGAACCGCGCGCGCTGCTCGTCGGTGCCGTGCTCGAACATGATCGGCGCGAGCAGGAAGACACCGTTCTGGGAGACGCGCGCCGGGGCGTCGGCGCGGTAGTACTCCTCCTCGAACACCACCCACTGCAGCAGGCTCGCGTCGCGGCCGCCGTACTCGGCCGGCCAGGAGACCGCGGACCACCGGGCCTCGCCGAGCCGACGCTCCCAGGTCCGGTGTGCCTCGAAGCCCTCGGCGGTGTCCAGCGACGGCAGCGGCGTGGCCGGCACGTTCGCCCGTAGCCACGCCCGGGCCTCGTCACGGAATCGCAGCGTCTCCTCGTCGAGGTCGAGGTCCATCAGCCCTGCCGTTCCTCGGTACGACCGGCGTCGCGCATCCCGCGCGCGTCCAGGCCCCCAAGCGAGTCCTTCGACACCTCGGCGTTGTGCGAGTGCGCGAAGTGGTGCAGCCCGAAGATCGAATCCATGCCAGTGCGCATGCCCATCTGGTCCTCGGCCTGGTTGACCGCCTTCTTCGTCAGCGCCAGGCCGAACTGCGGCATCTGCGCGATCCGCTCGGCGATCGCAGTGACCTCGCCCTCGAGGCCGTCACGCGGCACCACGTGGTTGACCATGCCCAGCTCACGGGCGCGCTGCGCGTCGAACCTGTCCCCGGTGAACAGGAACTCCTTGGCCGCGCGGGCGCCCATCACCCACGGGTGCGCGAAGTACTCGACACCGGGGATGCCCATCCGCACCACCGGGTCGGAGAAGAACGCGTCGTCGGAGGCGACGACCAGGTCGCACACCCACGCCAGCATCAGCCCGCCGGCGATGCACCCGCCCTGCACCATGGCGATCGTCGGCTTGGGGATCTCACGCCAGCGGCGGCACATGCCCATGTACACCTCGGACTCCCGGGCGAACCGCTGGTCGCCGCCCTCGCGGTCGACGTGTGTCCACCACATCACCGCCTTGCGGTCGAACTCCTGGTCCACGTCGCGGCCGGGCGTGCCGATGTCGTGCCCCGCGGAGAAGTGCTTGCCGGCACCCCCGAGCACGATCACCTTCACCTCGACGTCGTCGACCGCCCGGGAGAAGGACTCGTCGAGCGCGTAGGTCATCGCCGAGTTCTGCGCGTTGCGGTAGTCCGGACGGTTCATCGTGACGAACGCGACCGCGCCGCGCCGCTCGTAGGTGACGACCTGCTGCTCCGTCGTGGTGCTGCTCATCGGGACTCCTTGTCGGTCGTGGTGCGGCCGGGGGCGCCGGCGTGCTGGACCAGCGGGCGTTCGCGCAGGTCGCGCTTGAGCACCTTGCCGCCGGCGTTACGGGGCAGGGTGTCGACCAGGTCGACGTACCGCGGTCGCTTGAAGTTGGCCAGCCGCTCGGTGCAGAACGCGGCGATGTCGTCCTCGGTGGTCTGCGCCCCCTCCCGGAGCACGACGAACGCGCGGCCGACCTCGCCGAGCCGATCGTCGGGTACGCCGACCACGGCGGACTCGACGACGTCGTCGAGGCGGGCCAGGGTCTGCTCCACCTCCGCGGGGTAGACGTTGAATCCTCCGGTGGTGAACACGTCCTTGAGCCGGTCGGTCAGCGTGAGGTAGCCCCGCTCGTCGAGGTTGCCGACATCGCCGGTGTGCAGCCAGCCGTCGGCGTCGATCGCCTCGGCGGTGGCGTCGGGGTCGTCGAGGTAGCCCTGCATCACGTTGGGTCCGCGCAGCAGCACCTCGCCGTCCTCGCCGGTGCCGAGGGTGTTGCCCTCGCGGTCGGCGATCCGGATGTCGAAGCCCGCGGTCGCGCGCCCCGACGTGCGCGAGATCGTGTCCGGGTCGTCGCCGGGTCGGCACATGGTCACGACCACGGCCTCGGTGAGCCCGTAGGCCGTCAGCACGGTGTCGAAGGACAGGTCGCGGCGCATCCGCTCGACCAGCGCGACCGGCACCATAGCCGCGCCGGTCACCGCCAGCCGCAGCGACGACGTGTCGATGCTGACGCGTGCGGGAGCATTGAGGATGCTCTGGTAGATCGTCGGCGGGCCGGGCAGGACGGTGACGTGCTCGCGGTGGATCAGGGCCATGGTCTGGTCGATGTCGAACGTCGCCTGCGGGATGACCGCGGCGCCGCGCGAGAGTGCGGCGAGGATGCCGGCCTTGTAGCCGAACGAGTGGAAGAACGGGTTGACCACCAGGTAGCGGTCCTCGTGCGTCAGCTCGCCGCACTCGGCCCACGCGTCGGCCACCGACATCGCCTGTCGGTGCGTGCTGACCGCACCCTTGCTGCGGCCCGTCGTACCCGAGGTGAACAGGATGTCGCTGACGTCGTCGGGGCCGACCTGCGCGCTGCGCTCGGACAGCCGCTGCCGCGAGACCGTGACCGCCTGCGGCATCAGCTCGTCCCAGGTCAGCACGCCGGGCCCCCGCGACGCCTGGTCGGCCGGGCTGTCGAGGGGGAACAGCACGACGTGGCGCAGGAACCCCAGCCCAGGGACGGGGACCTCCTGCTGACCGTCGTCGGCCAGCCCGGACGGGTCCGCGGCAGCCCGCAGCTCGGCCAGCCGGTCGGCGCCGAGGAAGCCGTCGGGTACGGCGAGCACGTCGGCCTGCGCCCGCTCGACGACGTCGAGTGCCTCGTGCGCGGTGAACCGGGTGTTGATCGGGACCAGCGTGCCGCCGGCGCAGTGCACGGCCAGCGCGAACAGCACCCAGTGGTAGGTGTTCGGCGCCCACACCGCCACCCTCGCCCCGGCCGGTACGTCGAGCGCGACCAGCGCCCGTGCGACGTCGTGGACCTCGGTCTGCAGCGTCTCGAAGTCCATCCGCACGTCGCCGTCGACGAGCGCGTCGCGGTCCCCGAACCGTTGCGCTGCCTGCGCCAGTGCGGCGATCGTGGTCTGCGGCGTCTCCGGCTGCACGGTGCTCCCCGGCGCGGTGTCTCCGGGCACTGGGACCTCCTACCTAGCAAGTGCTTGGTAGGGTAGTCTAAGCGCCCGGGACTTGACCACTGCGCGGCCGTGACGAAGGAGGCGCCGGTGCACCAGCGGGACACCGCCGAGGACGCCGCCTTCCGCCGGTCGGTGCGGGAGTGGCTCGTGGACAGCCTCGGCGGCGACTTCGCGCCGGTGCGCGGGCTGGGCGGGCCCGGCCGCGAGCACGAGGCGTTCGAGGAGCGGCTGGCCTGGGACCGCCACCTGGCCGCGGCCGGCTGGACCTGCCTGGGCTGGCCCACCGACCACGGCGGCCGGGGCCTGCCGCTGCGGCAGCAGGTGATCTTCCACGAGGAGTACGCCCGCGCCGACGCCCCGGCACGGGTCAGCCACGTCGGCGAGGAGCTGCTCGGCCCCACGCTGATCGCGTTCGGCTCCGAGCAGCAGCAGCGACGCTTCCTACCGCCGATCACCCGCGTCGAGGAGCTGTGGTGCCAGGGCTACTCCGAGCCCGGCGCAGGGTCCGACCTGGCGTCGGTGAGCACCACCGCCAGACGTGACGGCGAGGAGTGGGTGGTCACCGGCCAGAAGGTCTGGACGTCGCTGGCGCACGTGGCCGACTGGTGCTTCGCGATCGTGCGCACCGAGGCGGGCTCGCGCCGGCATGCGGGCCTGTCGTACCTGCTGGTGCCGATGCGCCAGGACGGCGTCGAGGTGCGCCCGATCCAGCAGCTCACCGGCACCTCGGAGTTCAACGAGGTGTTCTTCGACGGCGCCCGCACACCGGCCGACTGCGTCGTCGGCGAGGAGGGCGACGGATGGCGCGTCGCGATGGGCACCCTGTCGTTCGAGCGCGGCGTCTCGACCGTCGGTCAGCAGGTGGGCTTCCGCCGCGAGCT
Organism: Actinomycetota bacterium; assembly: GCA_030862655.1. Next base: position 11,368 of record JALZDI010000013.1, read on the forward strand.
GCAGCAGGTCGTCGAGCTCGCCCGGCGCAACGGCAGCATCGACGACCCGGTGGTGCGCGACAAGCTCACGCGCGCCTGGATCGGCCTGGACGTGATGGGCGTGCACGCGCTGCGCACGTTGGGAGGGGCAGACGACGGTGCGCCGGTCCCGGGTGCGGACTCGGTCTGGAAGCTGCTCTGGGCCAACTGGCACCGCGGCCTCGGCGAGCTGGCCATGGAGGTGGCGGGCGCCTCCTCCCTGACCGTCGAGTCGCCCCCCTACGACCTCGACCGCTGGCAGCGGCTGTTCCTGTTCAGCCGCGCCGACACCATCTACGGCGGCTCCGACGAGATCCAGCGCAACGTCATCGCCGAGCGGGTGCTCGGCCTGCCGAGGGAGGCGCGACCGTGACCGAGACCGGAGAGGTCGGCGGGCTCGCGCGCGTGCCCGCGCCGCCGGCCGGCCACGCCCTGCTGCAGGACAAGGTCGTGGTGGTGACCGCCGCCGCCGGCACCGGGATCGGCTCGGCGGCCGCGCGCCGGTGCCTCGACGAGGGCGCCCGGGTGGTGGTCAGCGACCGGCACGAGCGGCGGCTGGAGGAGACACGGGCCGAGCTCGCCAAGGACCACGGTGACGAGTCCGTGGTCGCGCAGGTCTGCGACGTGACCGACGACGACCAGGTCCGGGCGTTGGTAGGCGCCGCAGTGGCGAGTTTTGGTCGCCTCGACGTGATGGTCAACAACGCCGGCCTGGGTGGCACCCGCTCGCTCGTCGAGATGACCGACCGGGAGTGGGGTACGGTGCTCGACGTCACGCTCAACGGCACGTTCCGCTGCACGCGGGCCGCGTTGCGGCAGATGGCGCAGCAGGACAGCGGCGGCGTGATCGTCAACAACTCCTCGGTCGTCGGCTGGCGCGCGCAGGCGGGCCAGGCGCACTACGCCGCGGCCAAGGCAGGCGTGATGGCGCTGACCCGCTGCGCCGCGATCGAGGCGGCCCCGCTCGGCGTACGCGTCAACGCGGTCGCGCCGAGCATCGCCATGCACGAGCACCTGGCCAAGGTGACCAGCGACGAGCTGCTGGCCGAGCTCGCCGGGCGCGAGGCGTTCGGCCGGGCCGCCGAGCCGTGGGAGGTGGCCAACGTGGTCGCCTGGCTGGCCAGCGACTACGCCACCTACCTGACCGGCGAGGTCGTGTCCGTGAGCAGCCAGCACCCGTGAGGAGGGACAAGCCGTGAGCCAGCGTCGTCAGGAGCTGCTGGACCTGTCCGCCCGGCTGTTCGCCGAGCGCGGGTACGGCGCCACGACCGTGCGCGACATCGCCGACGAGGCGGGGATCCTGTCGGGCAGCCTCTACCACCACTTCCCCTCCAAGGAGGCGATGGTCGACGAGATCCTCTCGTCGTTCCTCGACGAGCTGTTCACCAACTACCGCACGATCATGGCCCAGGACCTCGGGGCGCGGCAGACGCTCGAGGCGGTGGTGGTCGAGTCGTTCGCGGGCATCGACCGGCACCACCACGCGGTGGCGATCTTCCAGAACGAGGCCAAGCACCTCGCCCAGTCGCAGCGCTTCGCCTACCTCGGCGAACGCAACCGGGAGTTCCGCGAGCTGTGGCAGCAGATCCTCGGCGAGGGCGTGCGCACCGGTGCCTTCCGCGCGGGCCTGGACATCGACCTCGTCTACCGGTTCATCCGCGACACCGTGTGGGTGGCGGTGAGCTGGTACCGCCCGGGCGGGCGGATGTCCGCGCAGCACGTCGCCGCGCAGTACCTCGACATCCTGCTCGACGGCATCGCCGCCCGCCGCGGACGCAGCCGGATGAACAACGGCGCGCCGAGCCGGCAGAAGACGAAGGAGAAGCAGCGTGCCTGAGGCCTACCTGGTCGACGCGGTCCGCACCCCGGTGGGCAAGCGGGGCGGCGGGCTGTCGCAGGTGCACCCCGCCGACCTCGGCGCCCACGTCATCAAGGAACTGGTCGGTCGCACCGACATCGACCCCGGGCTCGTCGACGACGTGATCTTCGGCTGCGTGGACACCATCGGCCCGCAGGCCGGCGACATCGCGCGTACGGCGTGGCTCGCGGCCGGCTACCCCGAGC
>JALZDI010000100.1 GCA_030862655.1 Actinomycetota bacterium
GTGCTGCGGCAGGGGGACGGCTCGGAACAGGTGTGCGAGTTCGGCGGCTACTACCACCACACGCTGGTGCGCACACCGCACGGATGGCGCTCCCGGGAGCTGGTGGAGGAGCTGGCATGGAAGCGCGGGGCGCCGCAGCCCTGAGGCGGGTACGGCGACCGCGTCAGTCGACGGGCACCTCGAACCAGGCCGTGGAACCGGCCACGTTGCGCTCGAAGCCGCTGGAGCCGGCGATCTCGGCGACCAGCGCGAGCCCGCGCCCCCGGGTCGCGGTGACCTCGCCGTGCATCAGCCGCGGCGCGCCCCGGGTGCCGGTGTCGGCCACGGTCACCAGCAGCCGCTCCGGGCTGAGGTCGAGGGTCACCCTGGCCTCGGTGGCGGCGTGCAGCAGCACGTTCGTGACCAGCTCGGAGACCCCCATCACCGCCACCCAGGAGGCCTCCTCGCCGACGCCCCACTCCTGCAGCCGCTGCTCGACCCAGGACCGGGTACGCCGGACGGCCGACGCCAGCGGCGGGGTCACCACCGAGGCGGTGCAGTGCACGGCGTTGGTGCGGACCAGCGCCAGCAGGGCGCAGTCGTCCTCGAGGGGGTGCTCGCCCACCATCGCGTCGATCGCGTGCTGGCACAGGCTGCGAGGGTCGTGGGACCCCGCCCCGGAAAGCGCCTGCAGCAGCAGCGACTGGCCCTCGGCGAGGTCGCGGTCGCGGCGCTCGAGCAGGCCGTCGGTGAACGCCAGCAGCGCGTCGCCCTCGGCGAGCTCGGCGACCACCGTCGGGCGGTGCCCGGGCACCCCCAGCGGCGGTCCCGAGTCGAGGTCGGCGAACCGGACCACGCGGTCGGCGGTCTCGCCCTCGGCGGCCGGCGCGTGCCGCATCAGCACGGGCGGGAAGTGCCCGGCGCTGGCCATGGTCAGCGTCCCGGTGGCCGGGTCGAGGAGGCAGTAGAGCATGGTCACGAACAGCTCGCCGTCGTTTCCGAGCGACCACGGGTCGTCGGCGCGCAGCGGATGAGAGCCCAGCCGCAGCGACGACACCTCGCCGAGGGTGGGGACCATGGCGTCGAGGCTGGCGAAGACCCGGTCGGGCTGCGGCTGCGCGAGGGCGGCGCCCCGGACCGCCGCCCGGACCTGCCCCATCACGGTCGCGGCCGCCACGCCGCGGCCGACCACGTCGCCGATGACGACCGCCAGCCGGCCGTCGGGCACCTCGAACACGTCGTAGAAGTCGCCGCCGGCCGCGGTGCCGGTCGTCACCGGCTGGTAGCGCACGGCCAGGCTCATCCCCGGCCGGTGCGGCAGCAGCTGGGGCAGCAGGGTGCGCTGCAGCAGGTCCGCCGTACGCCGCTCGCTGTCGTAGAGCCGCGCCCGGCCCAGCGCCTCGGCCAGCAGGTCGGCACACGTCGCGAGCACGGTGGCCTGCAGCCCCATCGCGCCCGTGCCGGGCAGCTCGAAGGCGACCGCGCCGGAGACGCCGGCGGCCGCCAGCGGGAGGACGACGCCGCGCCCCGCGGGCACCGACGGAGTGCCCGACTCGGCCACCCGCGCGACCACCGACCCGGCCTGCACGGAGGCCGTCGACCAGATCAGCGGCAGCCGCTCCTCGTCCTCCGACAGGGCGTCGGTGCGCCGTCGTGTCGTGGTGCGCCAGCCTCCCGACCGCCGCTCGGGCAGGCAGACGGTGGCCTCCTCGACGCCCAGGGCCTCGACGGCATGGCGCAGCGCCACCTTCACCACGTCGTCGACGGAGGCCGCGGAGGCGAACGACGACGCCAGCTCGGCGACCGTGCGTACCCGGCCGACGCCCTCGGTCGTCTCCACCACGACCGCCAGCACGCCCAGGATCCGGCCGTCGGCACCCCTCACCGGGGAATAGCCGCGCACGAAGTAGAGGTCCTCGGCGGGCTCAGGTCCCGACCGGCGCTCCATCGCCACCGGCGTGCCGTCCTCGAAGAACGGCTTGCCGGTGCGCAGCACGTGCTCGAGAGCCGCGCCGATTCGCGGGTCGTCCCAGACCTTGGGGACCACGGCGCGCATCGGCTGTCCCCACGCCTGCGGGTGCTTGTCGCCGAGGATCACCGCGATGCCGTCGTTGTAGACCAGCGCCAGCCGCTCCCCGTGGCAGTAGGCCATCGCGACCGGGGACTCCAGCAGCAGGGCGACCAGGGTCTCGACCTCGTGCGGCCAGGTCTCGCGCGCACCGAGGTCCGTGGTCGTCCAGTCGAAGTCGCGGGCCAGCTCGGCACACGAGGTGAGCGCCGGTTCGCGCATGGTGACCAGCGTAGGCGCAAAGGTTGTCACTTCGGGCGAACTCGGCCCCATAGGATCGAGGTGACCGCCGACCCCGGGAGGGACCCATGACCGACGTCGTCACCCACGTCGACATCCGCGGCGGCATCGTCGCGGGGCACGACGGATCGCGGCACGCCGACCGCGCGCTGCGCTGGGCCGCAGACTGGGCCCGAAGGGTCGGCTGCGGGCTGCACGTCGTGCGTACCTGGGTGCTGTCGTCGGCGCCGCGGCCGGAGTCGTGGAGCCCCGGCTACGTGCCGCCGATGGGCGACTTCGAGCAGGCCGTGCTCAGCTCGCTGGAGGCGGACGTACGCGACCTGCGGCTGCCGGCCGAGGTGCAGGTCAGCTGCCACGTCGTGCACGGCACGCCGGCGCGCCGGCTGGTCGAGGTCTCCGCTCACGCCGAGCTGCTGGTGGTGTCCTCGCGTGGGCGCGGTGGTTTCGCCGGCCTGGTGGTGGGGTCGACCACCGACCAGGCGGTGCGACACGCGAAGTGCCCGGTCGTGGTGATCCGGGCCAGTGCGCTCGACGACGAGCCGGCCGAGACCGACCGGATCGTGGCGGCGGAGGACTGACGACGGGTCAGCCGCGCAGCTCGAAGCCCTGCTCCCCCGCCGGCTGCTCGTCGTCGCTGTCCACACGCTCCACGCTGGCCGAGGCGGGCCCCTGGTGACACCATCGGGTCATCGCCTCCACGGCGTCGGGGTCGCCCTCGAAGACGGCCTCGACGGTGCCGTCGGGCCGGTTGCGCACCCATCCGGACACGCGGTGCCGGACGGCCTGACGACGGCAGCTGTCACGGAAGAACACGCCCTGCACGCGGCCGTGCACGACCACCCGTCGCCGGATCATGGCTCCGTTCTACCGCATACCCTGGGCGCGGTATGACCTCCGCCCCGGCCGCCTCCGCGGCGTCTCAGCAGCGTCTGGCGCGCCGGCGGGCCGCCGTACCCTCGCTGTCCTATCCCGAGCAGCTCCCGGTCAGCCGCCGCAAGGACGACATCGCCGCGGCCATCCGCGACCACCAGGTCGTGGTCGTGGCCGGCGAGACCGGCTCGGGCAAGACGACCCAGCTGCCGAAGATCTGCCTCGAGCTGGGCCGCGGCGTGCGCGGCATGATCGGCCACACCCAGCCGCGCCGGCTGGCCGCGCGCACCGTCGCCGAACGTGTCAGCGAGGAGCTCGACCGCCCGCTCGGCGCCGCCGTCGGCTACCAGGTGCGGTTCACCGACAAGGTCGGCGGCGACACCCTCGTCAAGCTGATGACCGACGGGATCCTGCTCAACGAGATCCAGCGGGACCGCACGCTGCGCGGCTACGACACGCTGATCATCGACGAGGCGCACGAGCGCAGCCTCAACATCGACTTCATCCTCGGCTACCTCAAACGGCTGCTTCCCCGCCGTCCCGACCTCAAGGTGGTCATCACCTCCGCGACCATCGACCCCGAGCGGTTCGCGCGGCACTTCGACGACGCGCCCGTCGTGGAGGTGTCCGGACGCACGTACCCGGTCGAGGTTCGCTACCGACCGCTGGTCGAGGAGGGCGACGAGGGCAACCGGCGCGAGCGCGACCAGGTGCAGGCGATCAGCGACGCCGTCGACGAGCTGTACTGCGAGCCGCGCGGCGACATCCTGGTCTTCCTCAGCGGCGAGCGGGAGATCCGCGACACCGCCGACTTCCTGCGCCGCCGCAAGCTGCGCGACACCGAGATCCTGCCGCTGTACGCCCGGCTGTCCGCGGCCGAGCAGCACCGGGTGTTCCAGCCGCACCCCGGCCGGCGCGTGGTGCTCGCCACCAACGTCGCGGAGACGTCGCTGACGGTACCGGGCATCCGCTACGTCATCGACCCGGGCACCGCGCGCATCTCCCGCTACAGCCAGCGCACCAAGGTGCAGCGGCTGCCCATCGAGCCGGTGTCGCAGGCCTCGGCACGGCAGCGCGCCGGACGCTGCGGCCGCGTCGCCGACGGCGTCTGCATCCGGCTCTACGGCGAGGAGGACTTCCTCGGCCGGCCGGAGTTCACCGACCCCGAGATCGTGCGCACCAACCTCGCGTCGGTGATCCTGCAGATGACCGCGCTCGGGCTCGGGGACGTGGGCTCGTTCCCGTTCCTCGACCCGCCGGACCACCGGCAGGTCCGCGACGGGATGGCCCTGCTGCACGAGCTCGGCGCGATCGACCCCGCGGCCAAGAACCCGCGCAAGCGGCTGACCCGCCTCGGCCGGCGGCTGGTGCGGATCCCCCTCGACCCGCGGCTGGGCCGCATGCTGCTCGAGGCCGACCGCCTCGGCTGCCTGCGCGAGATGCTGGTGGTCGCCTCGGGCCTGTCGATCCAGGACCCGCGCGAGCGGCCGGCGGAGAAGCGGGACGCGGCCGACGCCATGCACGCCCGGTTCGCCGACCCCGACTCCGACTTCATCGCCTACCTGAACCTCTGGAACCACCTGCGCGGGCAGCAGCGGGAGCTGTCGTCGAACCGGTTCCGCCGGATGTGCCGCGACGAGTTCCTCGGCTACCTGCGGGTGCGGGAGTGGCAGGACCTGCACGGCCAGCTGCGGCAGGTGGCACAGAGCATGCACCTCGACGTCAACAGGACGCCGGCAGACTCCGCACGCATCCACCAGGCCCTGCTGGCCGGGCTGCTGTCCCACGTCGGCCTGTACGACCCGGACAAGCGCGACTACCTCGGCGCGCGCGGCGCCCGGTTCGCGATCTTCCCGGGGTCGGGACTGTTCAAGAGGTCACCGCAGTGGGTGATGTCGGCCGAGCTGGTCGAGACCTCACGGCTGTGGGCCCGCACCGTCGCGCGCACCGACCCGGCGTGGGCGGAGGAGCTCGGCGCGCACCTGGTCCGCCGTACCCACAGCGAGCCGCACTGGTCGAAGAAACGCGGCGCGGTGATGGCCTGGGAGAGGGTCACGTTGTACGGCGTACCGCTGGTCGCCGCGCGCCGGGTCAGCTACGGCCGCATCGACCCCGCGGTGTCGCGTGAGCTGTTCATCCGGCACGCCCTGGTGTACGGCGAGTGGGACACACGGCACGAGTTCTTCCACGCCAACCGGGCGCTGGTCTCCGAGGTCGCGGAACGCGAGGACCGAGCACGGCGGCGCGACATCCTGGTCGACGAGGAGAAGCTGTTCGACTTCTACGACCAGCGGGTCGGCGAGGAGGTCGTGTCGGCCGCCCACTTCGACACCTGGTGGAGGAAGACCCGCCGGCAGCATCCCGACCTGCTCGACTTCGAGAGGTCGGTGCTGGTGCGCCCGGAGGCGGAGGAGGTCAGCGAGGACGACTTCCCCGACACCTGGCAGCACGGCGACCTGGCTCTGCGGCTGAGCTACCTCTTCGAGCCGGGCAGCGACGAGGACGGCGTGACCGTGCACATCCCGATCGCGGTGCTCAACCGGGTCAGCACCCGCGGCTTCGACTGGCAGGTGCGCGGACTGCGTGAGGAGCTGGCGACCGCGCTGATCCGCTCGCTGCCCAAGCAGCTGCGCCGCAACTTCATCCCGGCGCCGGACCGGGCGAAGGCGGCCCTGGCCCGGATCGAGCCGTCGGACCGGCCGCTGGTCGAGACGCTGGGCAGCGAGCTGCACCGCGAGACCGGCGTGCCGGTCCCGCTGGAGGCGTGGCGTCCCGCCGAGATACCCGGCCACCTGCGAATGACGTTCAGCGTCGAGGACGACGAGGGCCGGGTCCTCGGACGCGACAAGGACCTCGAGGCGCTGCGAGCCCGACTGCAGCCTCGCACGCGGTCACGGCTGTCGAAGGCTGCCCGTGCGGTGGAGCGGCAGGGCCTCGTCGACTGGCCCGGGGGGACGATCCCACGCGAGTTCGCCGACTCCGCCGACGGTCACGAGGTCGTCGGGTTCCCCGCCCTGGTCGACGTGGGCAGCGCGGTCGAGGTTCGCGTACTGGAGACCGAGCACGCGCAGCAGCGCGAGATGCTGCGCGGCACCCGCCGGTTGCTGCTGCTGCGGCTGCCATCGCCGCTGGGCTGGGTGCGCAAGCAGCTGGACAACCGGGCGAAGCTGGCGCTGAGCCACAGCCCGCACGGGGCCGTGGACGCGCTGCTGGAGGACTGCCTCGCGTGCGCGGTCGACGCGCTGGTCGCGCGCAGCGGCGGGCCCGTGTGGGAGGAGTCGGCGTTCGGCGCGCTGCTGACCGCCGTGCGGACCGACCTGCACGACACCGTGCTCGAGGTGGTCTCGCGAGTGGCCGACGTGCTGTCCGCGGCGGACACCCTGCGGCAGCGGCTCGAGCAGATGACCGCCCCGGCGCTCCGGCCTGCGG
>JALZDI010000420.1 GCA_030862655.1 Actinomycetota bacterium
CCAAGCGCTGGTGCACCGAGAGCCAGGCGTGGGCCAAGCAGGACGACGGCCGGTGGGTGATGCTGCGCCGGTTCCGCTCGACGATCGGTCCGCGCGGCTTCGGCAAGACGCGCGAGGGCGACATGCGGTCCCCGAGCGGGGTGTACCGGATCAAGATCACGTTCTCGACAGGTCGTCGCGCGCCCGGCCCGATGCCGTGGCGCCGGCGCAAGCCCACCTCGATCGTGACCAGCTACCCCAACCGGCTCTACAACACCTGGATCGAGCAGCGCGGGCGCACCGACGGCGACCGGCTCTCCATGCGGCACGGGTTCGTCGTCAACTACAACCGCCCACGACTGCGCGTCGGCGTGGGGCCGAAACCGGTGATAGGCAAGGGCAGCGGGATCTTCTACCACACCTCGATGCCCGGACGCCGCTGGGTGGCGACGGCCGGCTGCACCCAGCTCGGCAACCCGAAGTCGATGCGCTGGGTCGTGCGGTGGCTGCGCCCCGACGCCCACCCACGCGTCGTGCAGGCGCTCTGAGGGCCCGCACCGCCGCCGTCACCATCGGAGGCAACGGACGGTGTTGGGTGCTCCCACCCCGAGGATCGTCCGTTGCCTGCGTGCTGATTATGTCGACCTGACGAGAGGATGCGGTCACGGGGCCTGCGTCGCGCGCACGACGCCGTCGACGAGCAGCCACTGCGCGAGCGTGTACGTCGCCATCACCGCCGCCTCGCCGACCACCTCGCCGAGGTCGTCGCCCCGCGAACCGGACGAGCGCGGCAGCAGGAACCGGCGTGCGCCGAGCAGCGCGTCGGACACCATGAAGCACACCGCGCCCGCGGCGATGCGCCGGCGTGCGGACGCCGGTACGACGCTCGCGTCCAGTGTGGTCGCAGCGGCCGCCATCGCCGCGATGGCCAGCCCGTAGGCGGCGACCGGGCCACCCAGCCGCGGGCCGGCCCTGGTTACGAGCACCGGCACGGTGACCGCCGCGGTCGCGGCGACCGGGCCCACCCGCCGCGCCGTACCCGGCCCCCACCGACGGGTCCGGCCGGCGAACGCCGACCCGTAGGCCAGGTGCGCGCCGAGGAAGCCGCCCAGCCCGACCAGGAACGCGTCGTCGTCCTCGCGCAGCAGCGCGACGTCGCCCACCGCCGACAGCACCATCGCCGCGCCGGTGCGGCGCAGCATCGCCCGCTGGGCCGGGCCGTGGCGCCCGACGGCCCACCACGCCAGCGACGGCATCAGCGCCGGCTTGGTGAGCAGCCGAAGCCGTCGCAGACGTCCACGGGCCAGACCCGCCAGCGCGGTGTCGACGACCGCCACCGCGGCGTAAGGGGTCGCACGGGGGAGAGGCACGCGGTCACTGTCCCACACCCGGGTATCGTCCCGTCGGATGAGAGGACGCGCATGACCGGCCCCGGGACGAAGATCGCCGGTCGCTACCAGGTTGTCCGCCAGCTCGGGGCGGGCTCCATGGGGTCGGTGTGGCTCGCCATCGACACCTCGCTGAACCGCGAGGTCGCGGTGAAGTCCGTGCGTGGCCCGCTGGTCGAGGGCGACACGAGCAGCACCGAGGGCGAGCAGCGAGCCATGCGCGAGGCGCGGCTGATCGCCCGGGTCAACCACCCCAACGCGGTGGCCATCTACGACGTGGCCGTGCACGACCGGCGCCCGTGGCTGGTGATGGAGTACCTGCCGTCACACAACCTCACCGAGCTCGTCCGCGAGTACGGCCCGATGCCGCCCAAGCGCGCGGCCGACCTCGGCGCGCAGGTCGCCGCGGCGATGGCAGACGCCCACAGCGCCGGCGTCGTGCACCGTGACATCAAGCCGGCCAACATCCTGATCGCCGAGCACGGAGCGGCCAAGATCACCGACTTCGGCATCGCCCGGGGCGACGACGACGTGACCCTCACCGCGACCGGCCAGATGTGGGGCACCCCCGCCTACTTCGCCCCGGAGATGGCGCGCGGCGACGGTCCCTCGCCGAAGTCCGACGTGTGGTCGCTGGGTGCCACCCTGTACTTCGCCGTGGAGGGCGCCCCGCCGTACGGCACGGAGGGGAGCGCGCTGGTGCTGCTCGGCCGGATCGCCAACCAGGAGGTGCCCCCACCACGTCAGGCCGGACCGCTCGCGCCAGTGCTGCAGCGGCTGCTCGACCGCGACCCCGAGCGCCGGCCGACGATGACCGAGGCCGTGCAGATGCTGACCGACGTCGCGCGAGGCCGAGAGTACGGCGGTACCCCGGGCGACGGCAGCACCATGGCCGCCGCCGCACCGCCACCGACCCGGGATCGCCCGATCCTGGGCCGCTTCGCCTCCGAGCAAGCGGAGGACACCCGACCCGAGCGCCGGCGACCGGCGCTGCTCCTGCCGCTGCTCCTCCTGCTCGCCGTGGCCGGCGTGGCCGCGGCCATCGCCTGGTCGACCC
>JALZDI010000101.1 GCA_030862655.1 Actinomycetota bacterium
GATGCTGGCCCAGGCCAACCAGGCGCCGCAGTCGGTCCTGCGGCTGCTGCAGTGATCTAGTCGATCACTGACCGCGAGCGCCGGTGGGGGTCGGTGAGCACACCGGCCCCCACCGGACACCAAACCCAGAGCCGCCGAGAGGCCGGCCAGACCAGGAGCAGGAGGTGAGCGCGATGCCGATCGCGAGCGTCGGCGGTCTCATCAGCGGACTGGACACGGCCACCCTGATCAACCAGCTCATGCAGGTCGAGGGCATCTCCCAGACCCGGCTCAAGGAGCGCGTCTCCACCGAGCAGAGCCGCCTGAGCGCCCTGCAGTCGCTCAACTCCAAGCTGGCCTCCCTCGCCACCCAGGCCGGCGACCTGGCCAAGACCAGCGCCTGGTCCCCGCTCACCGCGACCAGCTCGAGCGACAAGGTCACCGCGACCGTCACCTCGGCAGGGTCGGCGAGCTCCATCTCCTTCACGGTGAAGCAGACCGCCCTTCCGCCCAGGCTGAGCTTCGACAACGTCGCGCTGACCACGCGGGTGACCGCACCCGACTCCACCGTGGTGCACCTGACAGGACCGGACGGCACGCTCACGGAGCTCGAGACGGGGGACGGCAGCCTCGCGGGGCTGGTGAAGGCCATCAACGGTGCCGGGGCAGGTGTGCGCGCCACGAGCCTGAAGCTCGCCGACGGCACCCACCGTGTGCTTGTCCAGTCGGAGAAGACCGGTGCCGACGTCAGCTTCAGCCTGACCAACGCCGACGGGTCCGCCCTCGCAGTGGGCTCGACACCCTTCTCCGGCCAGGATGCGATCATCACCGTCGGGACCGACGAGCTGAAGTCCTCGACCAACACGTTCAGCGGCACGGTCAGCGGCCTCGATATCACCTTGGCGCCGAGCACGCCGGCCGGGACGGTCGTCGACATCGCCGTGACCCGCGACACCGAGAGCCTGGCCGACTCGGTCACGGCTCTCGTCGACGCGGCCAACGCCATACTCACCGACATCTCTGGTCTCACCGCCTACGCATCCCCGTCCGGCGACGGCGGCGCTCTGCCCGGCGACGCGACCCTGCGCTCCCTGCACGCGGAGCTGGTCTCCAGTGTGGCGAACGGTGTGGACGGTAAGTCCCTCGCCGACGTCGGGATCGAGGTGGACCGCTACGGCAAGATCACCTTCGACGCGAAGGTCTTCACCGCTGCCTATACCGCCGACCCCACCGGCACGGCGAACCGGTTCGTGGAACGCGGCACATGGTCCGACGACCCCACGGAGGCCGCGACCGGCCAGGCCACGCTGGTAGGAAGCACCTGGCGCACCCAGACGGGCACATACACGGTCGACACGAGGTTTGCCCCGCCGACGATCGACGGGCAGACAGCAACGGTCTCCAACGGCGTGCTCACCGGCAAGAGCGGCACCCCCGTCGAAGGGCTTGCCGTCACCGTGACAGGTACGGCGAACGGCACGCTGACATTCGAGCGAGGCTTCGCCGCCCGGTTTGCGGCGATCGCCGAGCGGGCCAGCGACTCCACCGTCGGCACGGTCACCTCGGCGGTCAAGGGCCGAACCTCCACGATCGACTCGCTGGAGGACGCGATCGCCGGCTGGGACGTGCGGCTCGAGCTGCGCCGGCAGACGCTGACCCGCCAGTACGCCGCTCTCGAGGTGGCCCTCGGCCAGCTGCAGAACCAGTCCCAGTGGCTCGCCGGCCAGATCAGTGGCCTGCCGTCGTACGACAGTGGCAGCTGAGGGAGAGGGAGACCATGACCGTCAACGTGCGCTCGGCGTACATGAACACCACGGTGACCACCGCCAACCCCCAGCGGCTGCTGGTGATGCTCTACGAGCGTCTGCTCCTCGACGTGCAGCGCGCCCTCACCGCCCAGCAGGCAGAGGACCACGCCGCCGCGCACCCGCACTTGATCCACGCCCAGGACATCGTCACCGAGCTGCGGTCGACGCTGAGGGTCGACGCCTGGGCGGGCGGACCGGGGCTGGCCGCGCTCTACGACTGGCTGCACGTGCAGCTGGTGCAGGCCAACGTGAAGCGCGACACCGCGACCACCGCCGACTGCCTGCCCGTCATCGAGTCACTCGCCGAGGCCTGGCGCCAGGCCGCGCTCGCCGCGACCGCGTGAGCTGCCGGATATGGGCATGGACGTCGTCTCCTTCCGGGCGGAGTGGGAGAGCGCGCTGGAGCGGCTCGAGCTCGACGTACAGGTCGCCGAGCAGCTGCTGGCCGCCAACACCGCCCCGGCACCGCAGCCGTGGGAGCCGCCGAACCTGCGCGGACCGATGCCCGACGACCTGCTGCCGCGTGCGCGGCTGCTGCACGAGCGCCAGCTCGCGGTCACCCGCGACCTCGCGCTGGCCGCGACCGCGACCCGGAGGCACGTGGCCCTCACCGCCAAGCTGACCGGCTCGACGCCGGCCGAGGTGCCGGTCTACCTCGACGTCACCGCCTGAGCCTGCGCGTCGCGTCGAGTGGCGCGAAGTGGTCGAGTCGGCCGCCCCCGAACCAACCACCTCGCGCCAATCGATGCGGAGGCCGCTCGTCAAACCACTCAAGTCGGACACCGGGATGCCGACTTGACCCACGAGCACGGATTGCTCCCCTGGCCGATGGACCGGCGCCGAAGCTGCTGCATGTGACTCGGAGGCCGGCCGTGCCCATCCCTGTGTCCCTCCTTGGGACCGACGTCGTGGCGTCCACGCTGCGCACCGCGCTGGACGGACTGTCCCAGCGCCAGCGGGTGACGGCTGACAACATCGCCAACATCGACACCCCCGGCTTCCGCGCCGCCACCGTCGACTTCGAGAGCTCCCTGCAGGCCGCCCTCGCCGACGGCAGCCTCGCCTCCGGCGATACCGTCGGGGCGACGACAGGGCTCACCACCACCCCGGTCGGGCCCAACGGCAACAACGTCGACCTGCAGACCGAGACCATGACGGCGATGCGCTCGGTGTTCCAGTACCAGCTGATGACCCGCGCCGTGGACGACCGCTACTCGCTGGTCGAGACCGCGATCGGCGGCATGTGATGGGAGCCTTCGACCAGCTGGACATCGCCGGCAGCGGCCTGAACATGCACCAGACCTGGCTGGACTCGCTGTCGCACAACATCGCCAACGCCAACACCACCCGGCCGACCGACGGACCGGCCTTCCAGGCGCAGTACGTCATGGCCACTCCCGACGAGAGCGGTGGCGTGCGCGTCTCCGGCGTCGCGGTCGGCGACCCCGAGGGCCGGATGGTCTTCGCCCCCGACGACCCGCTGGCCGACGAGAACGGCTACGTGCGCAAGCCCGACATCGACATGGCCAGCCAGATGAGCCAGCTGGTCATGGCCCAGCGCGGCTTCCAGGCCCAGGTGCAGGTCGTGAAGAACGCACAGGACGTGTACGGCAGCGCGCTCTCGATCGGCAGGTCGGCATGAGCGTCCCTGCTGTCGAGGCGGGCGGCTTCATGCCCTACGTGCCGCCGACCGTCTCCCCGACCGCGGCGACCGCTCCCGTCGAGTCCGCCGGCCCGGCATCGGGTACGTCGGCCGCGTCGGGCGTCGGCTTCGCCGACATGCTCGCCGGCGGCCTGGAGCGGCTGCAGGGTGCGCACGACCGGGCCGACCAGCTCGCCGTACAGGCCGCCACCGGTGACCTGTCCAACCTGCACGACTACACGATGGCGGCCACCGAGGCCGCCGTGAGCACCCAGCTCACCGTCGCCGTGCGCAACAAGGCCCTCGAGGCGTTCACCGAGATCATGCGGATGTCGATCTGATGAGAAACCAGGTCACGGGTGCGTTCACCCGGCTGCAGCGCACCTTCGCCGCCTTCACCGCCGGGCAGAAGGTCGTCGCCGTGCTCGGCATCGCGGCCCTGCTGGTCGCCGGCGTGATGACCTTCCGCTGGGCGGCCACGCCGTCGTACGCGCCGCTGTTCAACGAGCTCGCCCCGGCCGACGCCTCGGCGGTGGTGGAGCAGCTCGAGGCCGACGGCACGCCGTACGAGCTTGCCGACGGGGGCGCGACCGTGATGGTGCCGCGGGAGATGGTGTACGACGCGCGCATCAAGCTCAGCGGTGAGGGCCTGCCCTCGGAGGAGTCCACCGGCTACGCGCTGCTGGACAACCAGGACCTGTCCACCTCCCAGTTCCAGGAGCAGACCAGCTTCAAGCGGGCGATGGAGGGCGAGCTCTCCACCACGATCGAGGCGCTGGACGGCGTCGACACCGCGGTCGTGCACCTGGCGATGCCGGAGGAGGAGATCTTCGCCGACGAGCAGGAGCCGGCCACCGCGTCGGTGCTCATCGGCACCCAGCCCGGCACGACGATGGCCCCCGAGCAGGTGCAGGCGGTCGTGCACCTGGTCTCCTCGAGCATCGAGGGGCTGGAGCCGGACCAGGTGACCGTCGCGGACGCCACCGGCCAGGTGCTCTCGGCGCCGGGCGACACGTTCGGCGCTGCCGCGGACACGCAGGCACAGCAGGTGGAGTCGTTCGAGCAGCGGATGACCGGCTCGGTACAGGGGATGCTCGACCCGGTGCTGGGCGTGGGCAACTCCACGGTCCAGGTGACGGCCGACCTCAACTTCGACAAGACCGTCACCAACACCACCCGCTACTTCGCCGACCCCGAGACCCCGGCGCTGTCGGAGACGACGAGCACCGAGACCTACACCGCCCCCGGCCAGACCGGCGCCGGCGGTGTAGTGGGTCCCGACGGCGGGCTGGACCCGACCGCCGGCACCGCTGACGGCGAGACGTCGTACGAGAAGCGCTCCCGGATCTCCGACAACCCGGTCGGCAAGAGCGTCGAGCAGCGCGAGGCCGCCCCGGGAGGCGTCGAGGCCCTGCACGTCAGCGTCGTGATGGACACCCAGTCCGTCGGCGGCATCCAGGCGAACGAGGTCGAGGACGTGATCACCGCCGGGCTGGGCATCGACCCCAAGCGCGGCGACACGGTCGAGGTCAGCGTGCTGCCGTTCGACCGCAGTGCCGAGGAGGAGGCCGCCGCCGAGCTGGCCGCCGCGAAGGCCGCGGAGGAGAAGGCCGAGATGATGGACATGGCCCGCACCGGCGCCGTCGTGCTGCTGGTCCTCGCCCTGCTGATCGGGGCGTGGCTGCGCAGCCGCAAGCGCAACAAGGCGCGTGCCGAGGCGACCACCTACGTGGTGGAGCAGCTCAAGCAGAACGCGGTGGAGCGTGAGCGTCCCGCCATCGACACCGCGGCCGCCGCGGCGCTGGCGCTGGAGAGCGCCTCGCCACCGGCGATGCCCGACACCTCGGCCGCCGTCCGTGACGAGATCGCCGCCCTGGTCGAGCGTCAACCTGAGGAGGTCGCGCAGCTGCTGCGCGGCTGGCTGGTCGACCACGAGGCCCGTGCATGAGCACCACGACGGTGGCACCCGCGGTCCCCGGCGGCGTGCGCAAGGCCGCGATCCTGCTGGTGCAGCTGGGCCGCGAGAAGGCCGGCACCGTACTCACCCACCTCAAGGAGACCGAGGTCGAGGCGATCACCGCCGAGATCGCGCGGCTGGAGTCGCTGGGCTCGGCGGAGGCCGGCGCGGTGCTCACCGAGTTCCGCGACCTGGCCACCGCGCGGGCGCACATCGCGCAGGGCGGCCCGTCGTACGCGCTCGCGCTGCTCGAGGAGTCGCTGGGTGAGCAGCGGGCCAGCGAGATCATGGACCGGGTCACCGCCGCCACGGTGAAGATGCCGTTCCACTTCCTGCGCCGCGCCGACCCTCGGCAGCTGCTGTCGTTCATCTCCGACGAGCACCCGCAGGTGATCGCGCTCGTGCTCGCGCACATGCACGCCGACAACGCGTCGATGGTGCTGTCCGGCCTGTCCCCGGAGCGGCAGGCCGACGTGGCCCACCGGATCGCGGTGATGGACCGCACCTCGCCGGCCATCATCCGCAAGGTCGAGGCGAGCCTGGAGCGCAAGCTGTCGTCGGTGCTGCAGCCCTCGGAGCTGTCCGCGGTCGGCGGGATCGAACCGCTCGTGGAGATCATCAACCGCTCCGACCGCTCCACCGAGCGGCTCATCGTCGAAGGCCTGGAGGGACGCGACTCGGCGCTGGCCGACGAGGTCAAGAGCCGGATGTTCATGTTCGACGACATCGTGTCGCTCGACGACCGCTCGATCCAGCAGGTGCTGCGCCAGGTGGAGACGGCCGACCTGGCCGTCGCGCTCAAGGGTGTCAGCGAGCCGGTGCGCGACAAGGTCACCACGAACATGTCCGAGCGTGCCGCGACCAACCTGCTCGAGGAGGTCGAGCTGCTCGGTCCGGTGCGGCTGCGGCAGGTCGAGGAGGCCCAGCAGAAGGTCATCCAGACCATCCGTCGCCTGGAGGAGTCCGGCGAGATCGTGGTGAGGAGGGGCTCCGATGACGAGTTCGTCGACTGACCCCGCCGTCGTCCGCGGCCTCGACCGCGACGCCGTCCGCCCGCACGCGATCGACACCGACCTGCGCTCGGGCAGCTGGACGCGGCTGGGCGGCGCCGGCGTACTCGGCGACAGCGCGACCGAGTCGGCCCTGCAGGCGCTCGCCGAGACCGCACGCACCGCCGCACGGGCCCAGGGG
>JALZDI010000102.1 GCA_030862655.1 Actinomycetota bacterium
GCGTGGTACCACGCGGTCGCCGCGATCTCGGCGCCGTCGCACAGCAGCAGGTTCAGCCGCGAGTCCGGGGCGGCGCGGCCCACCTCGCCGGCCACCTCGGCCAGCGCCTTCGCCCCCGGGCACCCCTCCTCCAGCCGCGCGCGCACCAGCGCCCACAGCAGCGCGGAGTCCGTCGGCGCCTCCAGCGTCATCAGGTCACGCGCCGGCAGCCGTCGCGCCAGCGGCTCCACCGAGTCGGGCCAACCGGCCACCACCCCGTTGTGGCTGAACGCCCAGCGGCCGGAGACGAAGGGCGCCACCGCGGTCTCCACCACCGGCATGCCCACCGTGGCCGAGCGCACCGCGGCCAGCACCGCTCCGGAGCGGGTGTGTCGGGCCAGGTCGGCCAGCCCGTCGTCGGCCCACATCGGACAGCTGCGGCGGTGCCGCACCGGGCCGCCCCCGACGTCCGTGCCGTCGGGGTACCACGCGAGCCCGTAGCCGTCGGCGTTCATCGTGCCGCCGCCGCGCATGTCCTTCGGGGCGTAGGACTGGCGCAGCAACGAGTGCGGTGGCGCGAGCACCAGGTCCGCGAGGCTGCGGGGAGGGCCGAGGTAGGCCAGATGGCGGCACACCGGCGCCGGTCACCCGAGCTCGTCGGGCCGGGCGTCGCGGGCACAGCGGAACCCGGCGAAGATCTGCCGTCGCACCGGGTGGTCCCAGTTGCGGAACGTCCCCCGGACCGCCGCAGCGTCGGTCCCGAACGACCCGCCGCGCAGCACCCGGTAGTCCCCGCCGAAGAACACCAGTGAGTACTCGTCGTAGGGGAACGCCGCAAAGCCCGGGTAGCCCGTGAACGGGCTGGCGGTCCACTCCCACACGTCGCCGACCAGGTGCTGCACGCCCAGCGGCGACGCGCCGCGCGGATACGCGCCCACCGGAGCCGGGCTCAGGTGGCGCTGCCCCAGGTTGGCGCGCTCGTCGGTCGGGTCCTCGTCCCCCCACGGGAACCGGCGCGACCGCCCGGTCGCGGGGTCGAAGCGGGCCGCCTTCTCCCACTCTGCCTCGGTCGGCAGCCGGTGCCCGGCCCACGCCGCGTAGGCCTCGGCCTCGAAGAAGCACACGTGCACCACCGGCTGGTCCGGCGGCAGCGGCTCGAGTACGCCGAAGCGGCGGCGCAGCACACGGTCGCCGTCGCGGACCCAGAACTGCGGCATCTGCAGGCCCGCCTCCTGCCGATGCCGCCAGCCGGCCTCGCTCCACCATCGCGGCTGGTCGTACCCGCCGGCCGTGACGAAGCTCAGGAAGTCGGCGTTGGTGACCGGCGCGGTGTCGATGACGAACGGCGCGACGTCGACCTCGTGCGCGGGTCGCTCGTTGTCCAGGGCCCACGGCTCGGTGCTGGTGCCCATCGTGAACGGGCCGCCCGGAACCAGTACCTCCGCCGCTGACGGGGCCGCGGTCGCCGGCGGCGGGGGCGGCGCGTGCAGCACGGGTGCGCCCGCCCGCAGCTGATGGGTGGCGAGCATGGTCTCGCCGTGCTGCTGCTCGTGCTGCACGATCATCGCGAACGCGAACCCGTTGTCGAGCAGACGCCGGCCCTCCAGCGGCACGCGCTCGAGCACGTCCAGCACCTTGTCGCGCACCTCCCCCACGTACCCGCGGGCCTCACGCGGCCCCAGGAGCGGCAGCTGCGGCCGGTCGGCACGCGGGTGCTGGAACGCGTCGTAGAGCTGGTCGATGTCCTCGCGCAGCGGGTCCAGGCCGCCGACGTCACGCACCAGCCACAGCTCCTCCTGGTTGCCGACGTGCGCGAGGTCCCAGACCAGCGGCGACATCAGCCGGGAGTGCTGGCGGACCAGGTCGTCGTCGTCCACCGCGTCGGTGAGCAGCGCGCTGCGCGCGCGGGTGCGGGCGAGCTCGCCGGCGAGGTGGTCGCGCAGCCGTTCGGGGCCGAGCCCCTGCAGCGGATGCTGCTGGTCTGACGTCGCCTCGGTCACTGCGTCACCTCTTGCTCGGGGTCAGGGCGGCCCGCCGGTGGGCGAGGTCGGTGAGCACCTGCGCCGCCGGCGCCGCAGGCACGTCGACCGAGTCCAGGGCCTCGCAGCCGAGGTCGAGCACATGCTGTGCGGCGACGGCGACGGCGGGATTGGCCAGGCCCTGGCGGGCGGCCTCGAACCACAGGTCGGTCACCGGCGCGGTCACCTCGACCACCGACCGGACGGTGTCCTCGTGCGCCATCAGGGCCGCGAGCAGCGTCACCGGCGTGATCCATGCGGTCCCCGGCTGGGCGTCGAGGTAGCGCACCTCGAAGTAGCCGCGCGGGCGCACCGGCGGGAAGACCGTGCTCAGGTGGTAGTCGAGGTCGTCGGTGGTCGGCGGGTGCGGCAGCGCGCCGGCCACCCAGTCGGCGAAGGTGGTCCCGGCAGGTGCGTCCCAGCAGCCCCCGGGCCGCCGCAGGCACAGCAGCGGCGTGTCCAACACCCGCCGGGCCCAGGAGGGTGCCGGGTCCTCCGTGGGGTCGGCCGCCGGTGGCGGCAGCATCCGCGCCGGGTCGGTGCCCAGCACCGACTGCATGCGGGCCGACTCCCAGGCCCGGCCGTCGGGGTCGACCGCGGCCGAGTTCGCGAACAACGCGACCATGACCGGTCCCAGGCCGTGCAGGGCGGCCCACCGCGCGGGCACCTGGTGCGGCTCCCCCACGTCGAGGCAGACCTGCACGGCGGCGGTGCTGCACATCATCCGGGTGCCGTACGGGCCGATGCGGTCGAACGCCTTCTGCATCGCGGCGTACCGGGGCGTGCGCAGCAGGCGGGTCGGGGGCCGGCAGCCGTCCAGGGCCAGGTCACCGCGCACCAGCCCGGAGTCGGCGAGCAGGGCGTCGAGGCACTCGAGGTCGCCGCAGGCCGCGGTCAGCAGCGCGGGGACGGCCTCATGCGGGGAGGTGGAGAGCTCGACCTGGCCACCGGGCTCGACCGTGACGGTGGAGCCGTGCGGCAAGGGAGCGGCCGGGGCGTCTGGCAGATCGTCCGCGAGCGTGCCGGGGGCGTGCGGACCCAGAGCACCGGCCAGGGTCGGGGTGTCGAGAGGGCGGGCAGGGTCGTCTGCGTGGTGCACGGTCCATTCGAGCTCCACGCCGTACCACCGGGGTGGCCCGTGCTTGAAGCAGATCGAGGCGACGTAGCCCTCGGCGCTGGCGCGGTCGCGCAGCACAGTCGCAGCAGCCGTGTCCGGTCCCATGCCAGCCTCCTCTGCCACCGGGTGCCGCGCCGAGCACGTCGGCACCTCGGAGGTTACCGCTCAGCACGCGCGGCGCAACCGGGTTGGCGGGCCGGGCGGCCGAGACGCACCCGGTACGGTCTGGCCGTGGCTTGGTGGACGGTGCACGGCGACGGACGACGCGTGACGCCCGGTGAGGTCGTCGGCCCCGACGAGCGGCTGTCCTGGCCGCGCACGGTCGGCCTGGGCATGCAGCACGTGGTGGCCATGTTCGGCGCCACCTTCGTCTTCCCGATCCTGATGGGGCTCAGCCCGCAGCTGGCGGTGCTGATGTCCGGGATCGCGACGCTGCTGTTCCTGGTGCTGACCGCGGGTCGGGTGCCCAGCTACCTGGGCACGTCGGCGTCGTTCGTGGGCGCCACCGCGGCCATCTACGACCTCGGGGGTACGGCGTCCGACGTCACCGGGGCATTGCTCGTCGTCGGCGTGGCACTGGCCGTGGTGGGCGGCGCGCTGCACCTGTTCGGGCAGCGGGTGATCCAGCGGGCGCTGCCGCCGGTGGTCACCGGTGCCGTGGTCATGCTGATCGGCTTCAACCTCGCGCCGGTGGTCGCCGAGACCTACTGGCCACAGGACCAGTGGGTCGCGCTGGCGGTGATGGTGTTCGTCATCGTGGTCACCGTCGGCTTCGGCGGGTTCGCGTCGCGGATCGCGATCTTCCTGGCGGTGGTCTTCGGCTACGTGCTGTCGTGGGCGCTCGACCGGGTGACCGGCCCGGTCGGCTACACCGACCCCGCCAGCGGCGACCCGGTCACCGAGTTGCGGGTCGACCTCGCCCCCGTGCAGGACGCGGCCTGGTTCGGCCTGCCGCCCGCGACGACCTCGGACGTGCCGGGCTGGCACCTGCCGTCCTTCGAGGTCGGGTTCGTGCTGATCGCGCTGCCGATCGTGATCGCGCTGGTCGCGGAGAACGCCGGCCACGTGAAGGCGGTGGCGGAGATGACCCGCGACGACCTGGACCCGATGATGGGACGCGCGATCGGCGCCGACGGCGTGGCCACCCTCGTGGCCACCAGCGTGGGCGGCTCCCCCACCACGACGTACGCCGAGAACATCGGCGTGATGGCGGCGACCCGCGTCTACTCCACGGCGGCGTACGTCGTCGCGGCGCTGACCGCGATCGGCTTCGGCCTGTGCCCCAAGTTCGGCGCGGTGGTCAACGCGATCCCCGGCGGCGTGCTCGGCGGCATCACGGTCGTGCTCTACGGCATGATCGGGCTGCTCGGCGCGAAGATCTGGAAGGAGAACGCCGTCGACTTCGGCGACCCCGTCAACCTGGTGCCGGTCGCCGCGGGGACGGTCATCGCGATCGGCGACGTGACGCTGACCTTCTCCCGCGGCTTCACCCTCGGCGGCATCGCCCTGGGCACGATCGTGGTGGTCGTCGGCTACCACCTCTCCCGGGCCCTGGTGGACCGGAGGGAGGAGCGCACTCGCTCAGGCGCAGGCTTAGGCTGATCGACATGCCCAGCCTGACCGTGGCCGACGCCCGAGAGCGCGCGCGCACGATCGGCGTCGACCGCTACGCCGTCGACCTGGACCTGACGCTCGGGCCGGAGACGTTCGGCTCGACCACCACGATCCGGTTCTCCTGCGCGTCCCCGGGTGCCTCCACCTTTCTCGACGTGCGCCCGCAGCGGCTGCACTCCGTGCGGCTCAACGGCGAGCCGGTCGAGGTGGACCGGCTGCGCGACGGCCGCCTGCGCCTGTCGGGGCTGGCCGAGCACAACGAGGTCGAGGTCGTGGCGGAGATGGCCTACAGCAGGGACGGCGAGGGCATGCACCGCAGCGTCGACCCCGCCGACGGCCGGGTCTACCTCTACGCGATGGCGTTCCTCGACGCCGCCCCGCGCATCTTCGCCTGCTTCGACCAGCCCGACCTCAAGGCACCGTACTCGCTGACGGTGAGCGCGCCCCCGGACTGGTCCGTCGTCGGCAACGGCGCGGCCTGGCCGGTCTCTCCCGGACGCTGGCAGCTGCGGGAGACCAGACCGCTGTCGACCTACCTGGTCACGCTGGTGGCCGGCCCCTACCACTCGGTGCGCACCCAGCACGACGGCATCCCGTTGGGCCTGCACGTCAAGCAGAGCCTGGCAGAGCACCTTGATCGTCAAGCTGACGAGATGTTCACGGTCACCAGCCAGGCGTTCGACGAGTACCACCGGCTGTTCGGCATCCGTTACCCGTTCGGTGAGTACCACCAGGCGTTCGTGCCGGAGTTCAACGCCGGGGCGATGGAGAACCCCGGCTGTGTGACCCTGCGCGACGAGCTGGTCTTCCGCTCGCGGGTCACCGAGGGCGAACGGGGCACCCGGGCCCGCACGATCGTGCACGAGCTGGCGCACCAGTGGTTCGGCGACCTGGTGACGATGCGCTGGTGGGACGACCTGTGGCTCAACGAGTCCTTCGCCGAGTTCATGGCCCACCGTGTGTGCCAGGACGTCACGGCGTTTCGCGACTCGTGGGTCGACTTCGCGTTCGTGCGCAAGCGCTGGGGCATGGGCGCCGACCAGCGGCCGACCACGCACCCGGTCGCCGGCAACGGCGCGGCCGACGCCGCCAGCGCGCTCGGCGACTTCGACGGCATCTCCTACGCCAAGGGCGCCTCGCTGCTCAAGCAGCTCAACGCCCACGTCGGCGACGGGGTCTTCCTGGAGGGGGTGCGCCGCCACCTCGAGGAGCACGCGTACCGCAACGCGTCGCTGTCGGACCTGCTGCTGGCCTGGGCCGACGCGGGCGCCGACGACGTGCACCGGTGGGCCGGCCAGTGGCTGCGGCTGCCGGGGGTGGACACGCTTCGGGTGGTGGCCGACGACAGCGCCGCGTCCGGGGTGGCGCTGCAGCGCACCGCGCCCCCGGCGTTCCCGGCGCAACGCCCGCACACCCTCACCGTGGGCACGCTCGACGACGGCGGGCTGGGTGAGCAGACCATCGTCCGGGTCGCCGAGGACAGCACCCCGGTCCCCCTCTCCCCCGGCGGCGCGAACCGGCTGATGGTCGCCGACGTGCACGACGACACCTGGGCCAAGGTCCGGCTGGACGACACCGTCGTCGACGCGCTGCCCGCGCTGCTGCCGCGGATCGCCGACCCGGTGACGCGCGGCGTGGTCTGGAACTCGCTGACGTACGCGGTCGACGACGCCGAGCTCGACCCGGGGCGGATGCTCGAGGTGCTCGAGGCCGCGCTCCCCCACGAGCAGCAGGACATCGCGCTGCGCGCGCTGCTCGACTGGGTCACACACACGCTGCGCGGGCGCTACCTGCCGCTCGGCGCGGTCCACGGCCGGGTGGCGGCGCTCGCGCGGGCGGTGCTGGAG